>NZ_JAMZGH010000004.1:0-280049 GCF_024158805.1 Chromobacterium sp. S0633
GAAATCAGCTTCAATTACCTGGGCGCGCCGCGCGGCGTCGACAACGCCTGGTTCCAATGCCGCGGCTCGGCCAGCTCCTGGCCGGCGAACCAGCGCTGGATGGGCGTGGCCGGCAGCGGGCCGGCGGCCGCGGCGTCTTCCTCGGCCGCCGCCGTGCTAAGCGCGGCGGCCAGCTGGCGGATGCTGGGCTCCAGCAGCAGCTGGCGCGGACTCAGCGCCAGGCCTTGAGCGCGGGCGCGGGCGACCACTTGCAGCGAGAGGATGGAATCGCCGCCGAGGGCGAAGAAGTTGTCGTCGATGCCGGGCAGCGGCACGGCGAGGACGTCGGCCCAGATCTGGGCCAGCGCGCGTTCGGCGTCCGAGCGGGCTTCGACGCGCAGGGCGGTGCTGAGCGCTTGCGGCGCGGGCAACGCGGCGCGGTCCACCTTGCCGTGATGGGTCAGCGGGAAACGCTCCAGCGCCACGATGACGGCGGGCAGCATGTGTTCGGGCAGCTCGGCGGCCAGCGCGGCGCGCAGCGCGGTGGGTTCGGCGTCGCCGACGGCGTAGGCGACCAGGCGCGGTTCGCCGGCGGCGGGGCGGTCCAGCAGCACCAGCGCCTCGCGCACCGCGGGCAGCCGGCACAGCGCGGCTTCGATCTCGCCCAGCTCAATGCGGAAGCCGCGCAGCTTGACCTGATGATCGGCGCGGCCCAGGTATTCGATCTCGCCGTCGGCGCGGCGGCGGGCCAGATCGCCGGAGCGATACAGACGGGAGCCGTCCGTGGCGAAGGGATTGGGCAGGAAACGGGAGGCGGTCAGCGCCGGACGGTTCCAATAGCCACGGGCGACGCCGGGGCCGCCGACATAGATCTCGCCGGGCACGCCGACGGGCACCGGCTGCAGGAAGCGGTCCAGCAGATGGAAGGCCAGATCGGGAATCGGCTGGCCGATCACCTGCCCTTTTCGGGCGTCGAGATCGGCCTGACGGATGGCGCGCTGAGTCACGTGCACGGTGGTTTCGGTGATGCCGTACATATTGACCAGCTCGGGACGCTGATCGCCGCGTTGTTGGAACCAGGGCTCCAGGCTGGCCAGCTCCAGCGCCTCGCCGCCGAAGATCACCAGGCGCAAGTCGGGCAAGGCGTGAGCGGCGGCGGCGGGAATCAACTGGCGGAAGGCGGCCGGGGTCTGGTTCAACACCGACACCCGGTGCTGTTGCAGCCAGCCGGCGAAAGCCTCCGGCGAGCGGGACACCCAATAAGGCACCACCAGGCAAGTGCCGCCAAACAGCAGCGGTCCCCAGATCTCCCAGACCGAGAAATCGAAGGCGTAGGAGTGGAATAGCGACCACACATCATCGGGGCCGAAAGCGAAGCGCTCCGAGGTGGCGGCGATCAATCGGACCACATTGTGATGGCTGACCACGCAACCCTTGGGGGTGCCGGTGGAGCCGGAGGTATAGATGACGTAGGCGGCCTGCTGCGGATGCAGACGGCGCGGCGGCGGGGTGTCGTCGCCGGAGGAGACGGCGACGTCCAGCCAGCGCAGCGCGAGGCCGGCGGGCAGGGCGTCGGCGGATTCGGCGTCGCCGACGACGACGTGGATGGCGCTGTCGCGGACCAGGAACTCCAGGCGCTCGGCGGGATAGCCGGGGTCCAGCGGCACATAGGCGGCGCCGGCCTTGAGAATGGCGAGGATGGCGACCAGCAGATCCGGCTGGCGCTGGCAGCACAGGCCGACGCGCTGCTCGGGCCGCACGCCGAGCTGGAGCAATTGGCGGGCCAATTGATTGGCGCGGGCGTCCAGCTCGCGGTAGCGCAGCGCGGCGGTGTCGCCCTGAACGGCGATACGCTCAGGGAAGGCCTGGGCGGCATGCTCGAACCAGGCGCAAAGATCGGGATGCGGCGGCGTGACGACGAGAGGCGTCGGGCCCAGGGCCTGGGCGGTTTGTTCGGCGTCCAGCAGCGGCGCGGCCAGCCAGTCGGCGTCCGGGTCGGCGGCCAGCGCCGTCAGCGCCTGTTGCAGATAGGCGGCCATGTCCTCGATCTGCGGCGCGTCGAATTCCGCCTCGTCCCAGGCCAGCGTCAGCTCCAGGCCCTGGTCGCGGGGGTCGCGGCTGAACTGCACCAGGCAGGGGAAGTCGGTTTCCTCGAACACTTCCACGCCTTCTACCGTCACCTCCGGCAAGCGCAGCGCCTGTCCG
Organism: Chromobacterium sp. S0633; assembly: GCF_024158805.1. Lineage (NCBI taxonomy): Bacteria > Pseudomonadati > Pseudomonadota > Betaproteobacteria > Neisseriales > Chromobacteriaceae > Chromobacterium > Chromobacterium sp. S0633. The sequence goes on from NZ_JAMZGH010000004.1 coordinate 2,185, forward strand.
TAGACATGGAAGTGGATGTAGTTGAAACCGACCTCGAAGCCGCGCCGCCCCTGATTCAGTTGCATGACGGCGGCCAGCGGCAGGCGGCGCAAGGGCTGCAGCGCGGTTTCCTCGGCGAAGACGCCGCGCGCCAATTGCGCCCAGCTGCCGGCTTGCAGCGCCACGTTCAGCGGCAGGGTGTTCAGGAACAGGCCCAGCGCGGCGGCGCTGTCTTCGCGCTCGGGGCGGCTGTGGGTGACGTAGCCGGTGCTGGCGGCGGCGGAACCGGTCAGCAGCGCCAGCACGCGCAGATGGGCGGTCAGCAGCACGGTCTTGAGCGGCAGCGCCAGCCGCACGGCGGCGGCGTCCAGCGCGCCGGACAGTTCGGCCGGCAGCATGCGGCTGAGGCGGCGGACGCTGCGCGCGCCGGCGGCTGGGCGCGCAGGCCTCAGCCGGGGCAGGATGGAGGCTTCCGTTCCGGCCAGCCGTCGTTGCCAGGCCGCTTTCAGCGCCGGGTCCTTCTCGGCCTGTTTCTCTTGCTGGATGAACAGCGCGCTCAGCGCGCCGGCCGCGTCGCTGCCGGCTGTGCTGTCCGGCTGGCGGGCCAGCCGCAGCAAGTCGGTGACCAGGGTGGCCACGCTCCAGCCGTCCAGAATCGCGTGATGGAAGCTCAGCGTCAGCCGCGCGCGGCCGGTTTCCAGCCGGAACAGGGCGAGGCGCAGCAACGGCGGGGATTGCGGCTGGAAGGGCCGGGCTTTTTCCGCGGCGACGAAGTCGGCCAGCGCCCGGCTTTGCGCCTCGGGCGCCAGTGCGCGCAAGTCGGCGACGCTCAAAGGAATGTCGCCGTCGCGATGGATCAGTTGCAGCGGTTCCGAGTAGGCGTTCCAGTGGAAGGTGGTGCGCAGCGCGGCGTGGCGTTCCGCCAGGCGGCGAACGGCGGCGCGCCAGGCGGCCTCGTCCCAGGGCAGGCGCAGGTCGAAGCTGAAGATGTCGTGGAAGATGGCGCCGTTTTGCGACAGCTCGCTGTGGAACAGCATGCCGGCTTGCAGCCGCGACATCGGCAGCGCTTCGATCACATCGTCGGGCAAGCGCAGCCGGTCGGCGTCGGCAATCAGGGAGAAGGGCCGCCGCGCGGCGGCTTCGTGGCCGGCGGCCGCGTCCGGCGCTTCGCACAGCTGACGGATGGTGGGCAGGCTGAACAGTTTTTGCACGCTCAGGGCCAGGCCCTGGTCGCGGGCGCGGGCGACGACTTGCAGGGAAAGGATGGAATCGCCGCCGAGGGCGAAGAAGTTGTCGTCGATGCCGGGTGTGGGCACGGCGAGGACCTCGGCCCAGATCTGGGCCAGCGCGCGTTCGGCGTCCGAGCGGGCTTCGACGCGCAGGGCGGCGCTGAGCGCTTGCGGCGCGGGCAGCGCGGCGCGGTCCACCTTGCCGTGATGGGTCAGCGGGAAACGCTCCAGCGCCACGATGACGGCGGGCAGCATGTGTTCGGGCAGCTCGGCGGCCAGCGCGGCGCGCAGCGCGGTGGGTTCGGCGTCGCCGACGGCGTAGGCGACCAGGCGCGGTTCGCCGGCGGCGGGGCGGTCCAGCAGCACCAGCGCCTCGCGCACCGCGGGCAGCCGGCACAGCGCGGCTTCGATCTCGCCCAGCTCAATGCGGAAGCCGCGCAGCTTGACCTGATGATCGGCGCGGCCCAGGTATTCGATCTCGCCGTCGGCGCGGCGGCGGGCCAGATCGCCGGAGCGATACAGACGGGAGCCGTCCGTGGCGAAGGGATTGGGCAGGAAACGGGAGGCGGTCAGCGCCGGACGGTTCCAATAGCCACGGGCGACGCCGGGGCCGCCGACATAGATCTCGCCGGGCACGCCGACGGGCACCGGCTGCAGGAAGCGGTCCAGCAGATGGAAGGCCAGATCGGGAATCGGCTGGCCGATCACCTGCCCTTTTCGGGCGTCGAGATCGGCCTGACGGATGGCGCGCTGAGTCACGTGCACGGTGGTTTCGGTGATGCCGTACATATTGACCAGCTCGGGACGCTGATCGCCGCGTTGTTGGAACCAGGGCTCCAGGCTGGCCAGCTCCAGCGCCTCGCCGCCGAAGATCACCAGGCGCAAGTCGGGCAAGGCGTGAGCGGCGGCGGCGGGAATCAACTGGCGGAAGGCGGCCGGGGTCTGGTTCAACACCGACACCCGGTGCTGTTGCAGCCAGCCGGCGAAAGCCTCCGGCGAGCGGGACACCCAATAAGGCACCACCAGGCAAGTGCCGCCAAACAGCAGCGGTCCCCAGATCTCCCAGACCGAGAAATCGAAGGCGTAGGAGTGGAATAGCGACCACACATCATCGGGGCCGAAAGCGAAGCGCTCCGAGGTGGCGGCGATCAATCGGACCACATTGTGATGGCTGACCACGCAACCCTTGGGGGTGCCGGTGGAGCCGGAGGTATAGATGACGTAGGCGGCCTGCTGCGGATGCAGACGGCGCGGCGGCGGGGTGTCGTCGCCGGAGGAGACGGCGACGTCCAGCCAGCGCAGCGCGAGGCCGGCGGGCAGGGCGTCGGCGGATTCGGCGTCGCCGACGACGACGTGGATGGCGCTGTCGCGGACCAGGAACTCCAGGCGCTCGGCGGGATAGCCGGGGTCCAGCGGCACATAGGCGGCGCCGGCTTTAAGGATGGCGAGGATGGCGACCAGCAGATCCGGCTGGCGCTGGCAGCAGAGTCCGACGCGCTGTTCCGGCAGCACGCCGAGCTGGAGCAATTGCCGGGCCAATTGATTGGCGCGGGCGTCCAGTTCGCGGTAGCGCAGCGCGGCGGTGTCGCCCTGGACGGCGACGCGTTCGGGGAAGGCCTGGGCGGCATGCTCGAACCAGCTGCACAGATCGGGGTGGGGCGGCGCGACGGAAGCGGGCAAGGCGGCGGCGCGCGGCGGCTTGGCCAGCGTTTGCTCTGGATCGCGCAAGAGGCTGTGCAGCAAGGGTTCCACGCCGTCGATGAAGGCGGCGGCGTCCAGCTCGGCGAAGCCGGCCAGATTGTAATCGAGGTCCACTTTCACCGGCTGGCGGGAGTCCGCCTCGCGCACGAAGACCTTCAGCGGATAGTGCTGCGACAAGGCGCGCATCGCGGTCATATTGCTGACGGTGCCGTCGAACATGGCGTCGTAATCGTGCTTCTCAAACGACAGGCTGATTTCGTAGGGCAGCCGGTCTCGGCCGAGGCCTTCGGTTTCGCCTATCGGGAAGCGGTGATGGCGGAAGTCGGCTCTCAGCTCGCGCTGGATCAGGCTGAGCAGCTCGGCGAAGCTCCAGTGCGGCCGCAGCTTCAGACGCAGCGGGCACAGGCTGGCGAACAGGCCGGGGGTGTTCTTGGCCAAGGCGCTGCGGCGGTTGAGGATGGGCAGCGCCAGCAGCAGATCGTCGGCGCCGAATTCCCGCAGCGCGTGGGTGTAGATCAGGCCGATGAAAAAGTGGAAGACAGTGGCCTGGTGCGCGGCGGCCAGTTCGCCGATGCGGCTATAGCTTTCCGCCGATAGCTGGAAACTGCGCTGACCGCAGGCCAGTTGTCCGCCGGCGTCGGCGAACAGCCGGGTTGAGTAGCCGGCGAGCTTGTCTTGCCAGTATTGCCGGTCTTTCTCGTAATGGCGCGACGCGTAGTAGCCATCCTCTTCCTCCACCTGCTCGGCCGGCGTCATCGTCGACGCCGGCTCCGGAGACAGGCCTTGGCGCAGGCTGTTGTAGTAGCGGCATTTCTCGCCGTAGAGCCGGGCGATGGCCCAACCGTCGAAGGCGATGTGGTGGAAACGGCCGTACAGGATGAAATCCTCTTCCCCGTGGCGCAGCAAGGTGTAGGCGGCCAGCGGCGTTTGACCGTCGAAGGGGAAGGCGCGGGCGAAATCGCGCTCGGTCCATTGCTTGGCCGCGGCCTCCGGGTCCGCCTCGCCGCGGGTGTCTATCACCGTCAGCGGGCAAGGGTGGCGCGGGCAGAGCACTTGGCGCGGCTGACCGCCGGCTTCGTCTATGGCGATGCGCAGCGCCGGCGTGTGTTCCATCAGGGAGACGAGCGCGGTTCGCAGGGTTTCGATATCGAGAGCGCCCTGGATTTTGATGAAACCGCCGATATTGAACAGTTCGGGCGCGGAGAATAACGATTGATGAAAATAGATTTCCAGCTGCCGGCGTGTAAGCGGGAAGGTTTTCATTTGAGTTATTCCAATCTTATTTAGAAAGTATTATGCCGAAATATGCTTTTGTACTGCCTTGTGTGTCGCGTAAATCTACACCGATGTGAATTAAATTAGTGAAGCAATTTAACTGGTAAATAAGTCAGGTTTTTAATACTTGCGGTACATGATAGCGTCATTCTATTAAGATAATGGGATAGCTGATGCAGCGATTCGCATTATTGATTTTCAAATATTCTTGCTGAATACGGTTTAAATGCTGCTTGTTTAACTCGTATTGTTTTTATCTTTACTTTTGCATTTGCGAGGAGTTTTGAAATGAGTTCGAATGATGCGGAAAAACCATTGGCCGCCAGCCGTCGCGACTTTTTGACCGGGGCCTTGAAATTGACTTCCGCCGGGGCTTTGGCGGGCTGGTTGCCGGCCGAGCGGATCATGGCGGCGAGGCTGACTTGCAGCCAGCCCAATAACTTCCCGGCGGACATTCCCCTATATAAGCAAAGCTTCAAAAACTGGGCCGGCGACATCAAGGTGGACGATGTCTGGACTTGCGCGCCGCGTTCCGCGGACGAAGTGGTGAAGGTGGCCAACTGGGCCAAGGACAACGGCTACAAGGTGCGCGCGCGCGGCATGATGCACAACTGGTCGCCGTTGACGCTGGCCGCCGGCGTCAGCTGCCCGGCGGTGGTCTTGCTGGACACCACGCGCTATCTGACCGCGATGTCCGTCGACGCCTCGGGCCCGGTGGCCAAGGTCACCGCCCAGGCCGGCATCACCATGGAAGCCTTGCTCACCGGAATGGAAAAGGCCGGTCTGGGCGTGACCGCCGCGCCGGCGCCCGGGGATCTGACCCTGGGCGGGGTGCTGGCCATCAACGGTCACGGCACCGCGATTCCGGCCAAGGGCGAACGCCGCCTGGCCGGCGCCAGCTACGGCTCGATCAGCAATCTGGTGCTCAGCCTCACCGCCGTGGTCTACGACAAGGCCAGCGGCGCTTACGCCTTGCGCAAGTTTGCCCGCAACGATCCGCAGATCGCGCCGTTGCTGGCGCACGTGGGCCGCTCGCTGATCGTGGAAGCCACCTTGCAGGCGGCGCCCAACCAGCGCCTGCGCTGTCAGAGCTGGTTCAATATTCCCTATACCGAAATGTTCGCCACGGCGGGCAGCGGCGGGCGCACCTTCGCCAGCTATCTGGACAGCGCCGGCCGGGTGGAGGCGATCTGGTTCCCCTTCACCAGCAATCCCTGGCTCAAGGTGTGGACGGTGACGCCGAACAAGCCGCTGTTCTCCCGTCAGACCGACAAGCCGTTCAACTACCCCTTCTCGGATAATCTGCCCGACGAAGTGACCGATCTGGCCAACAAGATTCTGTCGCTGGGCGACGGCAAGCTGACGCCGGCCTTCGGCAAGGCGCAGTTCGCCGCGGCCAGCGCCGGCCTGGTGGCGACGGCCAGCTGGGACCTGTGGGGCTGGTCCAAAAACCTGCTGCTCTACGTCAAGCCCACCACCTTGCGCGTCACCGCCAACGGCTACGCGGTGCTGACCCGCCGCGAAAACGTGCAGCGCGTGCTCAACGAGTTCGTCACCTTCTATCAGGCGAGGGTGCAGGCCTATCAGCAACAGGGCCGCTATCCGATGAACGGGCCGGTGGAAATCCGCGTGACCGGGCTGGACGATCCTAGCGAGACGGCCTTGAACGGCAGCGTGGCGCCGGCCTTGTCCGCCATCCGCCCGCGGCCGGACCATCCGGAATGGAACGCCGCGGTGTGGCTGGACATCCTGACGCTGCCGGGCACGCCTTACGCCAACCAGTTCTATCGCGAGATAGAGCAGTGGATCGAGGCCAATTTCAACGGCTCCTACGCGACGGTGCGTCCGGAATGGTCCAAGGGCTGGGGCTATACCGACCAGGCGGCGTGGGCGGATTCCGCCATGCTGCAAACGACTATTCCCAACGCCTTCCGCGCCGGCCAGCCGGCGTCGGCCAATTGGGACGCGGCCAAGGCGGCGCTGGCGACGTATGACCCCTACCGCCTGTTCTCCTCGCCCTTGCTGGACAGCCTGGGCCTCTGAACGGCTTTCCGACGCTGGAGCTTGTTGAAGACGGCGCGCCCTCCGATGACGGCGCGCCGTTTTTTGCCGCGCGCTCGCCTCCGCCGGGCCGCGGGCGCTACACTGCAAGCATCGCCGCCGCGCCGGATTCGCGCCCCTTAGCCCAGCCATGTCCACCTGCTACGCCCAAGTCGATTGCAATTCCTTCTACGCTTCCTGCGAGCGGGTGTTCAACCCGCGCCTGGCCGGCGCGCCCATTGTCGTGTTGTCCAACAACGATGGCTGCATCGTGTCGCGCTCGGCCGAGGCCAAGGCGCTGGGCGTGCCGATGGGCGCACCTTACTTCCTGCACAAGGCGCGGCTGGAGCAGCTGGGCGTGGCGGTGTTCTCGTCCAATTACACGCTGTACGGCGATTTGTCCGGCCGCGCGATGCGGCTGCTGGCCGGTTTCGCGCGCGCGCAGGAGGTGTATTCGATAGACGAATGCTTTCTGGACATCGGCGGCGAACCGGAACCGGAGCGGCTGGCGCAGCGGATGCGCGACGCCATGTCGCGCGGCCTGGGCCTGCCGGTATGCGTCGGCATCGGCCCCAGCAAGACCTTGGCCAAGCTGGCCAACCACCTGGCCAAGCTGGACCCGTCCCGCGACGGGGTGATGAATCTGCAAGCGCTGGACGCGGCGGAGCGGCGAACGCTGCTGGCCGAGGTGGCGGTGGAGGAGATCTGGGGCGTGGGCCGCAAGCTGTCGGCCAAGCTGTGTCTGGAGCGCATCGGCCACGCCGCGGCGCTGGCGGCGGCGGACCGGGATTGGCTGATCCGCCGTTTCGGCATCACCGTGGCGCGCATCGCAGACGAACTGGACGGCCTGTCCTGCCTGAGTCTGGAGGAGGCGCTGCCGCCGCGGCAATCCTTGATGTCCACGCGCTCTTTCGGCCACAAGGTGACGCGTTTGGAAGAGGCGCGCGAGGCGGTGGCGATGCACGCGGCGCAGGTGGCGGAGCGCTTGCGCCGCCAGGGCTCGCTGGCTTCCTTTCTGCAGGTGAGTTTGCAGCGCGGCGTGTATCAGCAAGGCACGGTGCAGCGGGACAGCGAGGTGGTGCCCTTGTTGCCGGCCAGCGCGGACAGCCGGGTGCTGGCGGCCGCGGCCGGGCGGGCGGTGGAGCGTTTGTGGCGGCCCGGCGCCGGCTATCAGAAATGCGGGGTGATGGCCTGGCAGCTGGTGGACGCGGAACGGGCGCAGCCGGATTTGTTCGCGGAGGGACCGGATCCGGAAAAGGCGCGGCGCCTGATGGCGGCGCTGGACGCGATCAACCATCGCATGGGCCGCGGCACGGTCAAGCTGTTGGCGGAAGGGCTGGAGCAGCCGTGGAAGATGAAGCAGGACATGTTGTCGCCGGCCTACACCACGCGCTGGGAGGACATCCCGGTGGCGAAGGCGAAGTAGGCGCGGCCGGATGCGGCGGAAAGCGGATGGGGCCCCGGCTCTTGGAGTAAAATGCCGCTCTTGATTTGCAACCTGCGGGGCCAGGGCGGCGGCTATAGTGCAATCAAGCCGCCGCGCGCCGCACTTGAAAGCCAGACATTGAACCCTCTGTTTGCCCAGCCTTGCGCCATCGTCGACTTGGAAACCACCGGCGGCCACATCAGCCGCGACCGCATTACCGAGGTGGGCGTCATCCTGATCGACGGCGACCGGGTGGAGCGCTTCAGCTCTCTGATCAACCCCGGCCAGCCCATCCCTCCCTTCATCGAGAACATGACCGGCATCTCCGACGCCATGGTGGCGGCGGCGCCGAGCTTCGCCGATCTGGCCGAGCGCTTGCTGACCATGCTGTCCGGCCGCCTGTTCCTGGCGCACAACGCGCGCTTCGATTACGGCTTCCTGAAAAACGAATTCCGCCGCGCCGGACTGCGCTTTCAGAGCCAGTCGCTGTGCACGGTCAAGCTGTCGCGCCGGCTCTACCCGCAGTTTTTCAAGCACAGCCTGGACAGCCTGATAGAGCGTTACGACATCCGCCTGCCGGAGCGGCACCGGGCCTTGGCGGATGCGGAAGCGGTGCATCGCTTCCTAGGCATCGCCAGCCAGGAACTGGGCGAAGCGGCCGTGGGCGCGGCGATGGCGGCGGTATTGGCCGCGCCGCCGGAACTGGCCGGCCTGCCGGCGGCGCTGCAAGAGCAACTGGAGCTGCTGCCGGACGTGCCGGGGGTGTACGCGCTGTACGGGGAGGAGGGCAAACCCTTGTACGTGGGCAAGGGCGGCAATCTGCGCACGCGGGTGCTGGCGCATTTCGCCGCGGTCAAGGGCGGCGGCAAGAGCCGCGAAGTGCATATCGGCGAGCCCATCGGCCGGGTGGAGTGGCAGGAGACCCTGGGCGAGTTCGGCGCGCACTTGCTGGAACTGCGCTTGATTCACGCCTTGAAGCCGCAGCATAACCACCGCGGCAAGCTGAGCCCGGAGCTGTGCTCCATCCAGCTGGAGACGGAGGACGGCTTCACCCGCCCCAAGGTGGTGTACGCGCGCGAGCTGGATTTCAGCCGCACCGCGGATTTGTACGGCCTGTTCCGCCATGCGCGCGAGGCGCGCAAGATCCTGGCGGAAATCGCGCTGGGCAACGCGCTGTGCCAGTCGGTATTGGGCGTGGAGGCGGTGACCAGCCGCAAGGGCGCGCCGTGCGCGGCTTTGAAGCTGGGCCGCTGCCGCGGCGCCTGCATCGGCCGCGAGCCGGCGGAGGTGCACAATATCCGGCTGCTGGGCGCCTTGGCCAAGTTGAAGGTGAAGGCCTGGCCGTTCGCCGGCGCGATCGCGGTGGTGGAAACTGACGAAGTGACCGGCGAGCGCGCCGAGCATGTGTTCGACCGCTGGTGCTATCTGGGCTCGCGCCAGGGCGACGACGGCCCGCTGGAGGGCGCGCCGTCCTTCGATCTGGACAGCTACAAGCTGCTGGAAGGCTGGCTGCGCAAGCCGGCGGAGGGCACGGCGCTGCGCGAGCTGTGAACTGGAGGTGCTCACGAAACCGCTGATCCAGCGTTGCGCCTACTGGTACTGCCTGCGTCCGCGCGCCTTGGCTCAGCTTCTCTGCGTGGTTTTGTGCGCAGCTTTTAGAGCCTGTTCACGATCTTTTGTAGGTGTGGTTAAGCGTTGCTAGATACGTAGGTAACCACGTATCCGACGCCCCCAGGTCCCTTCAAGCCTGCTGTAGGGTGGCAGGCCCGAGGTCTTAAGCGGCTGCTTGTTCGAGCACCGCGACGTTAGCGCGCCATCACTGAGCGAATCGAAGATTCGCACGTAGAGAGTTCAGCCGCGCCTCGGGCCTGACGGGACCCGGCGGGAAGCCGCAGGCCAGGCTTGCAGGGCGGCCTTTAGGGTAAAGGGAGATTTGGCCGCGCAAATCTCCCTTTCCGTTTTATTCCCTCGCGACGCTACGCTTGCCTCGCTCGGTCAGGGCGGAACCGGCCCTAAATCATCATCCGCGCAGCGGATTCAATGCCTTGCCTTGAGCGACACCCTCGATCTGAAAAGATCGTCAACAGACTCTTAGAGCCAGTTCTTCAGCAGCAAGGCCGCCAGCAGGATGGCGATCAGCGCCAGCAGCCAGTTCTGGCGCTTCTGTTCCCGCATCAGCTGGATGTAGCCGCTGATCAGCAGCTCGCTGTTGGCGGAGGACAGCGCGTCATTCAGCTTGCGCGGCAGCGTGGGCAGGGTGGTGGCCCATTGCGGCGCTTCGTGCTTCAGCGTGCGCAGCAGGCCGCGCCAGCCTATCTGCTCGTTCATCCACTTGGTCAGGAAGGGCTTGGCGGTGTCCCACAGATCCAGATTGGGATCCAGTTGGCGGCCCAGGCCTTCGATATTGAGCAGGGTCTTTTGCAGCAGCACCAGTTGCGGCTGGATTTCCACATTGAAGCGGCGGCTGGTCTCGAACAGGCGCAGCAGCACCATGCCGAAGGAGATTTCCGACAGCGGCTTCTCGAAGATGGGTTCGCACACGGTGCGCACCGCCGCTTCCAGCTCCTCGGCGCGGGTGTCTTTCGGCACCCAGCCGGATTCGATGTGGGCGGTGGCCACGCGGTGGTAGTCGCGGTTGAAGAAGGCGAGGAAGTTGACCGCCAGATAGTGCTTGTCGGTGTCGGTCAGGGTGCCGACGATGCCGAAGTCCAGCGCGATGTAGCGGCCGTCGGCGGCGACGAAGATATTGCCCGGGTGCATGTCGGCGTGGAAGAAGCCGTGGCGGAACACCTGGGTGAAGAAGATTTCCACGCCGAAGCGGCTGAGCTTGGTGAGGTCCACGCCGGCTTCGCGCAGCCGGTCCACCTGGCCCACCGGGATGCCGTGCATCCATTCCAGCGTCAGCACGTCGCGGCTGGTGTAGTCGTAGAACACCTCGGGCACGATCAGCATGTCCGAGTTCTTGAAGTTGCGGCGCAGCTGCGAGGCGTTGGCGGCCTCGTGCATCATGTCCAGTTCGTCGTGCAGGTATTTGTCGAACTCGGCCACCACTTCGCGCGGCTTCAGCCGCTTGCCGTCGGTGAACAGCTTCTCCACCCAGCCGGCCAGCGTGCCCATCAGCGCCAGGTCTTGCTCGATCACCGGCTGGATGCCGGGGCGCAGCACCTTGACCGCCACTTCGCGGCCGCGGCCGCCGTCGGGCCGGCGCAGCCAGGCCTTGTGCACCTGGGCTACGGAGGCGCTGGCCACCGGGGTGTTGTCGAAATCGATGTAGAGTTCGTCCACCTTGCGGCCCAGGCTGCGTTCTATCATCTCGCGCGCCTGCAGGCCGTCGTAGGGCGGCACCCGGTCTTGCAGCCGGGCCAGTTCGTCCGCGTAGTCCGGCGGCAGCAGATCGCGGCGGGTGGACAGCACCTGGCCGAATTTGACGAAGATGGGTCCCAGGCTTTCCAGCGCCAGCCGTACCCGCTGCGGCAGCGGCGCGCTGGTGTCGCGGCGCAGCGGCAGCAGGCCGAACAGCTTGTGGACGAAGCCGAGCTTGGAATGGCCTTCCAGGAAGTCGTCCAGGCCGAAGCGGTAGAAGGTGGAAACGATCTTGATGAAGCGCGAAGTCCGCATGTGCCGTCAGGCCTTTGTCTGTTCTTGTTGCAGCGCGGCCTGCAGCCGCGCCAGGCGTTTTTCCAGGCGGCCGGCGTCATCGCGCAAGGTGTCCACCGCGGCGACGAAGCCTTGCACCTGGCGGCGGCCGGCCAGCACCGGCGTTTCCTCGCGCAGATGCTCCACCCAGTTGGCGGCCAGCCGCCAGGCCACCTGGCCCTTGAAGCCGAGCAGGCCGCGGGCCAGGGTTTCCGCGCGCTGGGCGGCGGCGTCGCCCACCAGCCGGGACAGATCCTCGGCGGCGTTCCATTGCAGGCGGCCCAGCAGGCGGCCGAGGGCGGCGGCCAGTTCGGCGTCGCCTTCCAGCTGGATGTCGCTCAGCGCCGGGTCGCGCCCGGCCGCCGCCGCCAGCGCGACGGCGTGTTTGAGCCGCACCGTGGCTTCCGGCTCGCCCTCGCAGGCGGCCAGCCAGCCGTCGTCGGTGAACACGCCGGCCACGTGGAAGGGCGGCAGCGCCACGGCGACGCGCCGGCCGGCGTGCGCGGCCAGTTCCGCCCGCACCGCCGGGTGTTGGTTCAACAGGTGGTTGAATGCCGCGATCTGGATGCCCATGCGCTGTCTCCGCCGTGATTGGAAGGTGAAAGGGTCTAAGGCCGCATTGCCGGAGCGCCGCGGATCGTAATCAGGCTCTTAGAAGCTGTTCAAAGTCTTGCGAGCCAGAGCGAGACAAGGCGAAAACGAGCGAAAAAGCGGAATGTACACCTGGCACATGAGCATTTTGAGCTTGGTTTCAACACCGTATCGCTGACGCGCAGCAGACTTTGAGCAGGGTCTTAGAACTTGTAGCCCTTGTGCAGGGCCACCACGCCGCCGCTCATATTGTGGTAATCCACCTTGCCGAAGCCGGCGTCCAGCATCATCTGCTTCAGCGTTTCCTGATCGGGATGCATGCGGATGGATTCGGCCAGGTACTGGTAGCTGTCGGGGTCGTTAGCTACCAGCTTGCCCATCACCGGCAGCGCTTTGAAGGAGTAGAAGTCGTAGAACGGCGACAGCGGTTTCCAGACTTTGGAGAACTCCAGCACCATCAGCTTGCCGCCCGGCTTCAGCACCCGGCACATTTCCTTCAGCGCCGCGTCCTTGTGGGTCATATTGCGCAGGCCGAAAGCCACCGACACCGCGTCGAAGTAATTGTCGGGGAAGGGCAGCTTCTCTGCGTCGGCCAAGGACACCGGCAGCACCAGGCCGTCGTCCAGCAGCCGGTCGCGGCCCACGGTCAGCATGGAGCTGTTGATGTCGGTCAGCCACACTTCGCCGCTCTTGCCCACGCGCTTGGCCCAGCCGCGCGACAGGTCGCCGGTGCCGCCGGCGATGTCCAGCACCTTGTCGCCGGCCTTGACGCCGGAAGTGGTCAGGGTGAAGTGTTTCCACACCCGGTGCAGCCCGCCGGACATCAGGTCGTTCATCACATCGTATTTCTTGGCCACCGAGTGGAACACATCGGCCACCTTGGCGGCTTTTTCGCTTTCGGCAACGGTCTTGAAGCCGAAGTGGGTCGTCTTGTCCATGGTCACTCCCTGCTCGCGCCTGCGGCGGCGAGGCGATTGAGATAATCCTGCCAGTACTGGTCGCGCTTGGCGCCCAGCTCGTATAGATAGCTCCAGCTGTACAGTCCGCTGTCGTGGCCGTCGTCGAAGGTGATCTTCAGCGCGTAATGGCCCACCGGCTCCAGCGCGGTGACGGCGACATGGCGCTTGCCCACTTGCAGCACTTCCTGGCCGGCGCCGTGGCCGCGCACTTCCGCCGAGGGCGAGTAGACGCGCAGGTATTCGCAGGGCAGCTCGAAGCGGGCGCCGTCGTCGAAGCTGATTTCCAGCACGCGCGACACCGCGTGCAGCTGGATTTCCTGCGGCGCGGGCGCGTCGGGAGAGAGTCCGGACATGGTCTGATCCTCAAAGGCGGCCGATTAAGCCGCGCATCAGTCTTTGCGTTCCAGCAGCATGGCGTCGCCGTAGCTGAAGAAACGGTATTCCTGCTCCACCGCGTGCTGGTAGGCGGCGCGGATTTCCTCGTAGCCGGCGAAGGCGGACACCAACATCAGCAGCGTGGACTTGGGCAGGTGGAAATTGGTCAGCAGGCGGTCAACCACCCGGAAGCGGTAGCCCGGGGTGATGAAGATGTCGGTTTCGCCGCAGCCGGCGGCCAGTTCGCCGCCGCGCGCGGCGGATTCCAGCGCGCGCATGCTGGTGGTGCCCACCGACAGCACTTTGCGGCCGGCGGCGTGGGCTTCTGCGATCAGCGCGCGAGTGGTTTCCGGCACTTCGTAGATTTCGCTGTGCATCTTGTGCTCGGCGATATTGTCCACCCGCACCGGCTGGAAGGTGCCGGCGCCGACGTGCAGGGTGACGTAAGCCAGTTGCACGCCCTTGGCGCGCAGCTGTTCCAGCATGTCTTCGGTGAAGTGCAGGCCGGCGGTGGGCGCGGCCACCGCGCCGCGCTCGCGGGCGTAAACGGTCTGGTAGCGCTCGTCATCCTCGTGGCCGGCGCCGCGTTCTATATAAGGCGGCAGCGGCAGCTTGCCGGAAGCTTCCAGGATGTCGAAGAGATTGTCCTCGGCCAGGAAGCGCAGCTTGAACAGTTCGCCGTGGCGCTCTACCATTTCCGCCTCCCAGCGATCGGCGAAGATCAGCCGGGTGCCGGGTTTGGGCGATTTGGACGCGCGGACGTGGGCCAGCGCGGTATGCGCGTCCAGCACGCGTTCTATCAGCGCCTCGATCTTGCCGCCGCTGGCTTTTTCGCCGAACAGCCGGGCCTTGATCACGCGGGTGTCGTTGAACACCATCACGTCGCCGGGGCTGACCTGATCGATGAAGTCGGTGAAGCGCAGATTGGCGCGGTCATGGCCGGCGACGCGCAGCAGGCGGCTGGCGCCGCGCTCTGCCGGAGGGTGCTGGGCGATCAGGTGCTCGGGCAGGTGGTAGTCGAAGTCGGAAAGCTGCATAAGGCGTAAAAGATTCAGAATCGGCAAATTATACCTGCGCCGCCGCCGGCCGGCATCAGCTTAGTGAGCGAAGTGGCGGGATTTGCGCTGAATCAACATCGATTTTCGGCCAGGCGGTAAAAACTTCCCAGGCGGAAAAACGCCCGTGGATACTAGTGCTTTGACTCGAAGATCCGCCGTGTTCGCCATCCAAACAACTGTTTGAAATGATGCAAAAGCTAGACATCTTGCAGCGAATTGCGGCAAACTCGCGCCCAAGATGATAAACAGGAGCAGGCTTTGACCGGAAAAATCCTCGTGTTGCATGGCCCCAACCTCAATCTGCTGGGACAGCGGGAGCCGCAGCACTACGGCCGGGAAACGCTTGACGATATCAACCAGCGGCTGGAACAGCAGGCTAGCGCCGCGGGGTTTGAATTGTCGGCATTGCAGAGCAATGCGGAACATGTGTTGATTGATCGCGTGCAGCAGTGCCTGCATGACGGTACTGCCTTCATTCTGGTCAATCCGGCCGCTTTCACCCATACCAGCGTCGCCTTGCGCGACGCGCTGGCGGCGGTGCAAGTGCCGTTTATCGAAGTCCACCTTTCCAACGTTCATGCCCGCGAACCGTTCCGCAAGCATTCCTATTTCTCCGACCTCGCGGTCGGCGTGATCTGCGGACTCGGCGCCCACGGCTATGAACTGGCGCTTGCGCACGCCATCCGGCATCTTGCCGCGCAGGCCTAACTCACTCTACCGAATATCCCACTCGAAGGATTATCAATGGATCTCCGTAAACTCAAGAAGCTGATCGATCTCGTCGAGGAATCCGGCATCGCCGAACTCGAAGTGACCGAGGGGGAAGAAAAAGTCCGCATTACCCGCGTATCCGCCGCGCCGCAGATGGCCTACGCTCAGCCGATGACCGCGCTGCAAGTGCCCAACGCCCAAGCCGCCGCCGTGGCCGCGCCGGCAGCCGAAGCCGCCGCGCCGGCCAACAACGACAAGAATGCGATGAAGTCGCCGATGGTGGGCACCTTCTATCGCTCGCCGAGCCCGGGCGCCAAGAGCTTCATCGAAGTGGGTCAGAGCGTCAACGCCGGCGACACCCTGTGCATCATCGAAGCGATGAAGCTGATGAACGAGATCGAAGCCGACCGCTCCGGCGTGGTCAAGGCCGTTCTGGTCGAAGACGGCCAGCCGGTGGAATTCGGCGAGCCGTTGTTCATCATCGAGTAAGCCAGACGACAGGCAGACGGCAAGGGGGCACGGCGCAGCGTCTGTGCCCTTGTCGTTTGCCACGACAGCATTGGCGGCCCCCGCCGGCGACGACGCCGGCCGCGGAATCCGCCAGCGGAGAATTCCATGTTTGAAAAAATTCTGATTGCCAACCGGGGTGAAATCGCCCTGCGCATCCAGCGCGCCTGCCGCGAGATGGGCATCAAGACCGTGGTGGTGCATTCCGAGGCCGATCGCGAAGCCAAGTACGTGAAGCTGGCCGACGAATCGGTCTGCATCGGCCCGGCGCCCAGCGGCAAGAGCTATCTGAACGTGCCGGCCCTGATCGCCGCCGCCGAGGTGACCGATTCCCAGGCCATCCACCCGGGTTACGGCTTCCTGTCGGAAAACGCCGACTTCGCCGAGCGCGTCGAGCAGTCCGGCTTCGTGTTCATCGGTCCGCGTCCGGACACCATCCGCATGATGGGCGACAAGGTGTCGGCCAAGAACGCGATGATAGAAGCGGGCGTGCCTTGCGTGCCCGGCTCCGAAGGCGCTTTGCCGGACGATCCGGCCGAGATCGTCAAGATCGCCAAGAAGATCGGTTTCCCGGTGATCATCAAGGCCGCCGGCGGCGGCGGCGGTCGCGGCATGCGCGTGGTGCATACCGAGGGCGCGCTGATCAATTCGGTGCAGATGACCCGCACCGAAGCCGGCGCGGCTTTCGGCAATCCCACCGTCTACATGGAAAAATTCCTGGAAGAGCCGCGCCACATCGAAATCCAGATTCTGGCCGATGAATACGGCAACGCCATCTATCTGGGCGAGCGCGACTGCTCCATGCAGCGCCGCCACCAGAAGATCATCGAGGAAGCGCCTGCGCCGGGCATCACCGACAAGCAGCGCCAGAAGATTGGCGAAGCTTGCGCCGAAGCCTGCCGCCGCATCGGCTACCGCGGCGCCGGCACTTTTGAGTTCCTGTTCGAGCGCGGCGAGTTCTACTTCATCGAGATGAACACCCGCGTGCAGGTTGAGCACCCGGTGACCGAGATGATCACCGGCATCGACATCGTGCAGGAACAGATCCGCATCGCCGCCGGCGAGAAACTGCGCTACAAACAGAAGGACGTGGTGTTGCGCGGCCATGCGATGGAGTGCCGGATCAACGCCGAGGACCCGTTCACCTTCGTGCCGTCCCCGGGCAAGATCGAAAGCTATCACCCGGCCGGCGGCCCGGGCATCCGCATCGATTCGCATATTTACCAGGGCTACACCGTGCCTTCGCATTACGATTCCATGGTGGGCAAGCTGATCGCCTTTGGCGATACCCGCGAGCAGGCGATGGCGCGGATGCGGGTGGCGCTGTCGGAAATCTCCATTTCCGGCATCAAGACCAATATCCCGCTGCATCAGGAACTGTTCATGGACGCGGCCTTCCAGCGCGGCGGCACGTGCATTCACTATCTGGAGCAGCGTTTGTCGCAGCAGAAAAAAGGGGGCGCGTGATGGCCTGGCTGCAAGCCACCATTGACGCCGAGTCAACCGTCGCCGAGCGTCTGGCCGACGCGCTGATGGACGCCGGCGCGCTGTCCACCGCGATCGAAGACGCTTTTGCCGGCACCGAGCGCGAAGAGCCGATTTTCGGCGAACCCGGCGAGCCGGTGGACAAGCTGTGGAGCCGCAGCCGCATCATCACGCTGTTTGATGAAGCGGCCGACGTGGCCCTGCTGATCGCCGCCGCCGCCAACGCCTGCGGTCTGGCCCTGCCCAGCTACAATGTGGAGCGGGTGGAAGAGCAGGACTGGGTGCGTCTGACCCAGTCGCAGTTCGACCCGATCCGGATTTCCGACCGCCTGTGGATCACGCCGACCTGGCACGAGCCGCCGGCGCCGAACGCGGTCAATCTGCAACTGGATCCGGGCCTGGCCTTCGGCACCGGCAGCCATCCGACCACGCGCTTGTGCCTGCAATGGCTGGACGCCCAGCTGCAAGGCGGCGAAAGCGTGCTGGACTACGGCTGCGGTTCCGGCATTCTCGCCATCGCCGCGCTCAAGCTGGGCGCGGCCTCCGCCTTGGGCGTGGACATCGACGCGCAGGCGGTGCGGGCCAGCCAGGACAACGCGGAACAGAACCAGGTCAAGGCGGACTTCTGTCTGCCTGACCAGAACCCGGAAGCGGTCTACGACGTGGTACTGGCCAATATTCTGGCCAATCCGCTGCGCATGTTGGGCCAGTTGCTGGCGAGCCACGTCAAAACCGGTGGTAGAATCGTGCTTTCAGGCATTCTCGCCGAACAAGCCGAAGAACTGTCGGCCATCTATGAACAGTGGTTCCAGATGGACGCTCCGGTGTTCGACGAAGGATGGACCAGACTGACAGGAACCCGACGCCCCACGGTATGACATATACGACACAGTGCCCCAATTGCCAGACACGCTTCAAGGTCAATGATGCCCAATTAGCGGCCGCCAATGGCTTGGTGCGCTGCGGGCGCTGTTCGCATGTGTTCAACGCCACCGAGCATTTCGTCGCGGCGGAAGCGCCGCCGGCGGAACCTCCGCGCGCGGCGCCGCCGCCCGTCCAGACTCAGGCTCGGCAGAGTGAGGCGCTGGACGATTTCGAGCTGGAAGTGCCGGATTTCGATCCGGGCTCCAGCGCGACGGAAGCGCCGCCGGACGAACTGCTGATGCCGCCGCCGATGGCGGAGGCGGAGGAAGCCCCGGCCGCGCGCGCCGATGTCGAGGAGTTCCAGCGCGCACTGGCGGAGGCGATGCAGAATCGCCATGTCAGCGCGCCGCTGGGCAACCCCTTTGACGCCGAGCCGCCTGCCGTGGCGGAACCCGCGCCGGAGGTGTTCGGCAACCGCCGCCGCCCCGCGCCGGAGCCGGTGGCGGAGCCTGCGCCGGCAGCGGTTCCGGAACCCAAGTTCGAAGAGCCGCCCGCCAAGCCGGCGCCGGAGGCGCGCGTCGAGCCGCCGTCCAGCCACGGCGAAGACGAGCCGGACGAATCGCCGCGAAGACGCCATCCGGCGCTGACCTTCCTGGCCGTCGTCGCCTCGGCGATAGGCGTGCTGGTGTTGGCCGGTCAATTGGTGTATTTCAACCGCACCCGCATCGCCGCGGAAGTGCCGGAACTGCGCCCGACGCTGGAAAACCTCTGCGGCGCCGTAGGCTGTGCGGTGCCCTGGCCCACCGATATCGCCCGCGTGCGCACGGAGTGGTCGGAACTGGCCTTCGTCCCGGATTTCCCCAATCTGATCCAGCTGTCCGCCACGCTGAAGAACCACGCCACTTATTCCCAGGCCTATCCGATGCTGGAAGTGACGCTGAAGGATTCGGACGATCAGGTGCTGATCCGCAAGGTGTTCGCGCCCAAGGAGTATTTGAAGCCGGACGATTTCAAGCTCGGCCATTTCAATTCCAATAGCGAGGTCAAGGTCACCATGCGGCTGGACGCCGGCAAGGTGCATGCGATGGGGTATAGCCTTTACTGGTTCTATCCCTAGCGACCAACGGAGATAGCACCTCTCCCGTACTGATGTATGGTTGCCAGTGCGCTGTTTACCTCTAGTGGCCGCTCCGACAGTAGGCTGCTTCTTCAAAGGCCTGCCATGCCTGGCAGGCCTTTTTGTCTCCTTGGAACTTGGTGATCTGCCCTTTGTGACAGTCGGCAGAGCATTTCTTTTATTGTAATTTAACAAATTAATAAATTTGGTAAAACACTCTGCCCGGGGATGCGCTCATAACTTGCGATGCGAGGTGAGGAATGCTGCACCGTGTCAGCTGTGCGCTGGTGTTGTCAGGGATGCCATTTTTAGCTGTGAAAGCTGAAATGCTGCCGCTGGTGACGCCGGCGAAAACCGTATACGTGGTCTACCCTCCTGGGATCAACTGGGATAAGCGATCCGATACTCAACAAGGCGCTTGCGCCAACTTCAATACTACCTTTCTACCACCGGACCGCTGCCGGCAACCCAATCTGCCTGACTATATGGCCTTGTCGCTGATGACTTCGGCGGAGTGCCCGCCTGGTGCGGGATATTGGGCTAGCAGCCATAGCTGCGTATTGCCGGCCTGCCCGGATGCTTCCTGGACCTTGTCAGAGGATGGGCGCAGCTGCAGCAGGCCGGACCCAGAGCAATGCGTGGAAACCGCAATGCTGGCCCCATGGGCCAAGGCCGCTCCCGGCAAACCCTGCCCGCCACCTTGCAAGCCCGATATCAATGCCGTTACCCAAGAAAAGCTGCTGGCCGCCATCGTGTACGG
Organism: Chromobacterium sp. S0633; assembly: GCF_024158805.1. Lineage (NCBI taxonomy): Bacteria > Pseudomonadati > Pseudomonadota > Betaproteobacteria > Neisseriales > Chromobacteriaceae > Chromobacterium > Chromobacterium sp. S0633. The sequence continues at coordinate 21,898 of NZ_JAMZGH010000004.1, forward strand.
TGAAAGCTCGGTGCAGCAAGTGAAGGAGGAGATGTACGGCATTGCTTCGGCGATGGTCAGGAAACGCGATGCCTGGCAACAAGGAGGGTCGCTGCAAAAGTTCCTGAAGAAGTACCCACAATATGCTTATGCGGTTACCGATGGCAATGTGCGTTACAAGGAGTTGATGTGCGCTAGTGATGCTAAAAAATACACGCAGGCATATGAGGCGGCGAGGAATGCTCTGGCCTATGGAGTGGATTACAGCAATGGAGGATGTTTTTGGGATGGCCGAGATCTGAAAGTGAAAGGAACGAGTGCTTATCGATATATAGAAGGTTTTAAATTTACATCTCCTTCTCATAATGTTTTTGATATCGCTGAACCTCCTGCTAAAAATAAGAGAGCAGAATTTGGATTTTATGATTATGTTTATGAGTCAACCTCCGCATATGGCGAAACCATTTTTTGGAAAATTAATGATCGTTATATGACGGCAAGAGGAGCAAAGCAATGCAATTGATTAGATTTTTTGCAGGGGTGTGGGGGGTTTATGCGGTGAGCTCTTTGGCGTCGCCATCAGCGGATATTGTGGAAAGCTGTCGCAAAATGAAGGTGGTATCACAAGGGGTGCAAGTTGAAGATGTGGTAAGTGGGTTTGCGAAGAAGGCTGCTGCCGGCTGTGAAAATCAACTGGAGGCTAAAGTTGATGGGAAAATATATGGGTATAGTACTTGTAATAGTCAGCAATATTTGATTGTGTCTAATAAATTCTTCCTAGCTTCTCAGGCAATTAATCATTCAATTGATAAAAATATTGTCCCGGGCAATACTTTTTCGGGTAGCTCAACAACTTTGCTGAATGTCAAAAAGGGAAGTGAATCTTACCTTTGTATCATTTCCCCCATTTTTGATAGTGGAAAATGGAATAATTATCTAACTTTCTATTTGATCAAGCATGGCCAGTCTAGTATAACCCCTGAAGTTGACTTTTATTTTATAGATAAAATCGATTGGGATAAATAATATTTGTCTTAATGAGCAGGGCTGATCGCGCTAGCCCACTTTTATTAGCAAACAGGCCTGTACTTACCGGCCTGTTTTTTTACACCTCAAGCTTTAGCGCTGGTAATGATTAGGACATGCGATACCTGGCAACAGGTTGGGTCGCTTCAAAAATTCATGAAAAGTACCCTCGGTATGCCTATGTGCTTACCGATGGCAATGTGCGTTACAAGGAGTTGATGTGCGCCAGTGATGCTAAGAAATACATGCAGGCATATGAAGCGGCGAGGAATGCTCTGGCCTATGGAGTAGATTATAGCAATGGAGGGTGTTTTTGGGATGGGGCTGATCTTAAGACCAAAGGGAAAAAGCATTATAGGTATAGCGATGGATTTCGCTTTGTCATGCAAGAGCATAATATTTATGGCATTGCCTCCCCTGTAGGTTTAAATAGAAAAGGAGGACTTGGCTCATATTACAATTATGCCTATGACTCCACTGCAGCATATGGAGGTACTATTTTTTGGAAATACAATGCTGATTTTATAGCGGCAGAAGGAGTAAAACAATGCAGGTGATTAAGGTTTTTTTAAGTTTGGTTGTGCTGTCATCTTGCGCTTGGTCCGCTCCATATGTTGATGTTGTTAATAGCTGTCGTAATGGAGTGCCTGCTGCAAAAGAGATAGGACTGACGAGGCTGGACGGCGGTGCTTTTGTTTTAAAGCCAAATAGTGGTTGCGAGTACCAATATCAAATACCATTTGGTGGTCGAAACTATGGTTATAGCACTTGCAATGATCAGCAGTATTTAATAGTTTCTGATCGATTTTTTCTCTCATCACAAGCGATTAATCACTCCATAGATAAGAATGTTTCCCCGGGTTATCCCTTTGCTGCGGGCTCTACTCGTTTCTATAGTGTCTTGAAAGGGAAGGAGTCTTATATTTGTGTGACGGCACCTGCTTATGAAAGTGGGAAGGGGGCTGCTTATGCTACTTTTTATCTTATCAAGCATGAGCCAAATTTGGCTACGCCAGAAGTGGATTTTTATTTTTTAGATGAAATAAAATAATTGAAAATACTAGTATTGGCTGCAGGAAAGCAAGGGAGTAAAAGCAATGCAATTACTTAAATGTATGGTTGGTATGATGATGATGGGTTCAAGCTATGTTATAGCAAATCGATCTGTTGATATAATTAATAGTTTCTATCAAGGCAAGGTGGCTTCTAATGATGTGAAAATGGAGGATATGGAAGGCATTTTTTTGATAAGTTTAGAGCTGGTTGTGAAGATTAATTAGAAGCTGGTTTTGAATGAGAAACCTATGGGGCTGTTACTTGTGATGAGAATCAATGCTTGATAGTTGCCAATAAAATTTTCCTCGCCTCGCAAGCCATTAACCGGTCAATTGATAAGCGGATTAGGCTCTGTGGTGCTTTTCAGCAGCAAGATCGGTTTGGCTTGCACTTTCGAAAGGCAATGAGTCCTATGTGCGCATGTTTAGAACTGCATTTGAAATAGGGAGGGAGCGTGGATATGCGCCTTTTTATTTAATGAAACATAGGCCCGCTCCTACTAAGCCGGAAGTATGTTTTATTTTCTATATAAAATTGACTGGTCTAAATGAATTTTGTCTGTGAATGGGTGGCTCGCATCACATCGTTGTCATTAATAAACAGGCTGGCATTCGCCGGCCTGTTCGCTTTTCCCGCTTAGTAAGGATCTTATTGCCGCGCGGTGCGGGTGTTGCCCACCGGCATCTCGCCGCAATTGCTGCGGAAGGGGTTGATGTCCAGTCCGCCGCGGCGGGTGTAGCGCGCGTAGACGGTGAGGCGGCTCGGCGCGCAGGCGCGGAGCAGATCGGTGAAGATGCGCTCCACGCATTGCTCGTGGAATTCATTGTGCTGCCGGAAGCCTATCAGGTAGCGCAGCAGCGCCTCACGGTCCAGCCGCGGGCCGGTGTAGCGGATCTGCACGCTGCCCCAGTCCGGCTGGCCGGTGACCAGGCAGTTGGATTTCAGCAGATGGCTGCACAGGGTCTCGCTGACAATGTCGCCGGCGTCGGCGCGCAGAATCTGCGGGCAGGGCGCGTAGTTGTCCACTTCGATGTCCAGATCGTCGATGCAGTCGCCGGCCAGTTCGGCCACGGTTTCGCCGCCGAACTGCTGCGGCAGCATGATGTCGACGCCTATCGGCTTGCCGGCGGCCGCGGACAGGTCCGCGGCCAGCTGGCGGCGCAGCGCGTCCAGGCCGGCCATCCGGGTCTGGTTATAGCTGTTCAGATAGAGCTTGAAGGATTTGGATTCGATCAGGTTCGGGCTGTCGGCCGGGATGCGGAAGGCGGCGATGCCCACCTGAGGCTTGCCGCGGGCGTTGAGCCAGGACAGTTCGAAACCGGTCCAGATGTCCACGCCGGCAAAGGGCAGCGCGGCGGCGTCCACGCCGATTTCGTCGCGCTTAGCCTGGCGCGGGATCGGAAACAGCAGATGGGGATCGTAATGATCCTGGTAGCTGACGGTTTTGCCCAGAGGGGATTGCTCCGGGGACATGGCTTGAGTGTTCATGGCTTGAATTATATCGATTTTCAAAGAGGCGGCAGATCGTGAGCCGCTTTTTAAAGCAGGCCCTTGCGCCACAGCGCCATCAAGTCCATGGTCAGCGCCACGCTGCAATGCAGCGCGATGCCCAGCCAGATGGAACGGTAGCGGTAGCTGAGCGCGCCCAGCGCGACGCCGGCTACGATGGCGGCCAGGCTCTCCAGCAGCGGTTTCTCAAAATGGATCATGCAGTAGGGCAGCACCATCACGAAGACGGCGCTGACGCCCAGCCGCGGTTTGAGGCCGTGCACCATATAGCCGCGGAAGAAGAACTCCAGCGCGGCGAACTGGGCGAAATACAAGAGCTCCCACAGCAGCCAGTGCGGCCATAAGCTCTCGCCGGGGCTGAGCCGGAAGAAGGGGTAGATCTTCAAAAAGCCCGGCTGGCCGGACGCCCACCATACCAAGGGCAGCATCAGGGCGTAGAACAGCGGGAACAGCTTCAGGTCCGTCTTCAGCGTGGCGCGGTCCGGCCAGGCCAGGCCGAAGTCGGCCAGCGGGCGGCGATCCAGCAGCCGGATGGCCAGCAGCGGCAGCAGGCAGTAGCTGGCGATGCTGGCCAGCGCCCAGTAGGCGGCGCGGTAGAGATCGGTGTCCGGGTTGTGCACCACCTGCTGGCGGAAGGACAAGCCCAGCGCCGGCCACCATTGCAGCAGCCAGTCCATCATCCAGTAACGGTTGGCGGGGTAGTAGAGCAAGGTCAGGCACAGGCAGCTGACCAGCAGCACGCCGGCGGTCTGACGGTCGGCCGGCGTCAGAAGAGGAGCGCGCGGGCCGGCCGGCATCTCAGCGCTCGCGGCGCATGAAGTCGCGCGGGCGGAAGCCGAGCGCGAACAGCGCGGCGAAATAGACGGCCGCGCCGGCCGACACCAGCAGGCTCAGCCAGGCCACGCGTTGCCAGGCCGGGCCGTGCCAGTGGACGGGCAGCAGCCATTGCAGCGCCAGCAGCGCGGCGGCCATGGCCGCGATGGCCACGGCCATCTTGCTGAGGAAGCCGCCCCAGCCGGCCGAGGGCTGGTAGATGCCGCGCTTGAGCAGCGCGCGCAGCAGCAGGCCGGCGTTGAGGCAGGAGGCGAGGCCGATGGACAGCGCCAGGCCGGCGTGCTTGAGCGGAAACACGAAGGCCAGGTTCATCAGCTGGGTCAGGCACAGGGTGATCAGCGCGATGCGCACCGGGGTCTTGATGTCCTGGCGCGCGTAGAAGCCGGGCGCCAGCACCTTGACCAGGATCAGGCCGAGCAGGCCGAAGGAGTAGGCGATCACCGCCTGCTGCGACATCAGCGCGTCGTGGGCGGTGAATTTGCCGTAGGTGAACAGGGTGGCCAGCAGCGGGCCGGACAGCAGGCCCAGGCCCACCGTGGCCGGCACCGCCAGCAGCAGGGACAGGCGGATGCCCCAGTCCAAGAGCACGCTGAACTCCCGGTCGGAGCGGGTGGCGGCGTGTTTGGACAGCGAGGGCAGCAGGATGGTGCCCAGCGCCACGCCCAGCACGCCGGACGGGAACTCCATCAGCCGGTCGGCGTAATACATCCAGGACACGCTGCCGGTGGGCAGGAAGGAGGCGAAGGTGGAGTTGATCAGCAAGGAGATCTGCGCCACCGACACGCCGAAGATGGCCGGCCCCATTTGCCGGATCACGCGCCAGACCGCCGGGTCGCGGAAGGCGAACACCGGGCGCGCCAGCATGCCTATCTGCTTCAGGAAGGGCAGCTGCCACACCAGTTGCACCAGGCCGCCGACGAAGACCGCCCAGGCCAGCGCCATGATGGGCGGATCGAAGCGGCTGCTGAAGAACAGCGCGAACACGATGAAGCTCAGGTTGAGGAAGGTGGGCGTGAAAGCCGGAATCGAGAACTTGCCCCAGCTGTTGAGCACGCTGCCGGTCATGGAGGACAGCGAAATGAAGAAGATATAAGGAAAGGACACGCGCAGGATGTCGGCGAACAAGGCGGCCTTGGCCGGCTCGCGGTAAAAGCCGGGCGCGGAAATCCACATGATCAGCGGCGCGGCCAGCATGCCCACGGCGGTAACCAGCAGCAGCACCGAGCCCAGCACGCCGGTGATTTTGGCGATGAATTCCCGGGTTTCCTCTTCGCTGCGCTGGTTCTTGTATTCGCCAAGAATGGGCACGAAAGCCTGCGAAAACGCGCCTTCGGCGAACAGGCGGCGCAGCATATTGGGAATCTTGAAGGCGGCGTTGAAGGCGTCGGCGGCCATGCCGGCCCCGAAAACGCGGGCGATGATGGTATCGCGGACCAGACCCAGGATGCGGGACACCATGGTCATGCTGCTGACAGCAGCCAGAGCCTTGAGCAGATTCATGTTGCGGGTGGTTTATCTAGCGTTGAGCAAGCCCGCTAGTGTACGCCGCCAGGTTTATTGTTGCAAAACCTGAGTTTAGGGCTTAGAATCGCGGGTTTCAGATTCCGCTCATCAGGAGAAAGATTCATGGCTAACAGCGCACAAGCTCGCAAGCGTGCACGCACAGCCCTTAAGCAGCGCGCGCACAACGCCAGCCTGCGTACTGCGTTCCGTACCGCAGTTAAGAAAGTGCTCAAGGCAGTTGAAGCAGGCGATAAAGCCGCTGCCAAGGTAGTGTTCCAGACTTCCGAAAAAGTGATTGACCGCATTGCTGACAAGGGCGTGTTCCACAAGAACAAGGCCGCTCGTCACAAGAGCCGTCTGTCGGCTCAGATCAAGGCCATGGCCTGATCACAGCCCAGCGCTGAAGAATACGCAAAGGCTCCGCATCGCGGAGCCTTTTGTGTGTCTGGCGCATCGATTTCCCTCGCTGGAGGCATGGCTATGTCGGGATGGACGGCTTGGGCGCTGGCTTTGTGCGCGGCGCAGACCCTGGCGGCGGAACTGCCGCAGCAACTGGCCGATTGCGGCCGCCTGGCGGACGCCAGGCTGCGTCTGGCCTGCTACGACGGGCTGGCGGCCGCTGTGCCCGCCGCTGTGGCGCCCGCAGCGCCGTCTTCCGCGGCCGCTGCGCCTCCGGAGCGCCCGCTTCCGGCCGCCGGCGTCGAGCCGGATGCCGCGCCGGCTTCCAGCCGGCTGGCCGAAGCCTGGGATCTGGACGGGCGCTCGCGCGGCGACACCTTCGGGTTTCGCTTATACCGCCCCAATTACTATCTGCCGGTCTGGCAGATGGCCAAGCCCAATAACGAGCCGCAGTCGCCGACCCGGCCGCCCAGCCAGACGCCGGGCGGGGAACTGGACAAGACCGAGGCCAAATTCCAGCTGTCGTTCAAGACCAAGGTGTGGGAAGACATTTTCGATACCCCGCTGAACCTGTGGTTCGCCTACACCCAGCAATCGCATTGGCAAATCTACAACCAGGCGCATTCCGCGCCGTTCCGCGGCACCGACTACGAGCCGGAACTGATTCTTACCTTCCCCTTGCCGTCCGCCTGGGCCTGGGGCGACACCCGGCTGCGCATGGGCGGCCTGGGTTTGTTGCATCAATCCAACGGCCGCGCCAATCCCTTGTCGCGCAGCTGGAACCGGGTGTACGCGATGGCGGCGCTGGACAACGGTCCGTTCACGCTGCAAGGCCGCTGGTGGGCCAGGCTGCCGGAATCCGGCGACAAGGACGACAATCCCGACATCGTCAAATACATGGGGCACGGGGATCTGCAGGCGATCTACCAGTACCGCGGCCAGACTTTCAGCGCCATGTGGCGGCCCAATTTCGACAGCGGCAAACATGGACTGCAACTGGACTGGAGTTTCCCGGTTAAGGGCAAGCTGCGCGGTTATGTGCAGGCTTTCGACGGTTACGGCGAAAGCCTGATCGATTACAACGTGCGCACCCGCGCGCTGGGCGTGGGGCTGACGATGAGCGACTGGCTGGAGTGAGTCTCGCCAGCTTTGGAGTTCGCTGCGCGGCTGTTGAAAAGATTGTGAACAGGCCCGAAGCAGGCCCGCCCATGGGCGGGCCCTGCGCTTATTGCAGCAGCGCGGCCGCCTGGCGCGCCATTTCGCCTTCCTCGTCGGTAGGCAGCACATAGGCCGCGCGTGGGCTGGCGGCGGTGGTCAGCCGCCGCGCCTGGGCCAGATTGGCGGCCTGGTCGGCTTCAAAGCCCAGCCAGGCCAGCTGTTGCAGCACCCGGCCGCGCACTTCCGGCGAGTGCTCGCCCACGCCGGCGGTGAACACCACCGCGTCCAACCCCTTCATCGCCGCCGCCAGGCTGGCCACTTCCCGCGCCACCCGGTAACAGAACAGCTCGATGGCCTCGCGCGCCGCCGGCAAATCGCTGGCCAGCAGTTCGCGCATGTCTGAGGACAGGCCGGAGACGCCGAGCAGGCCGGAGTTCTTGTACAGCTCGCGCCTCACCTCGGCCACGCTCATGCCTGCCTGTTCCTGCCAGTAGAGAATGACTTCCGGATCGATATAGCCGGGGCGGCTGCCCATCATCAAGCCGTCCACCGCGGAGAAGCCCATGCTGGACGCCATGCTGCGGCCGGCGTCCAGCGCGCAGGCGCTGGCGCCGCTGCCCAGGTGGCAGACCACCACCTTGGCGCGCTCCAGGCCCAGCTCCGGCAGCCGCCGCGCGATGGCGGCGTAGGACAGGCCGTGGAAGCCGTAGCGGCGGACGCCGTCGTCGTGCCAATGGCGGGCGATGCCGAAGCGGGTGGCCACTTCCGGCTGTTGAGCGTGGAAGGCGGTGTCGAAGCAGGCGAACTGCGGCAAACGGGCGTCGTATTCCTCGAAGGCGGCGATCACCGACAGGCTGACCGGCTGATGCAGCGGCGCCAGCGCCACGTAGTCCTCCAGCTGGGCGCGGATGTCGGCGTCCAGCCGCATGGCGGCGGTGAAACGGCCGCCGCCGTGCACCACGCGGTGCACCACGGCCAGCGGTTCCAGCTGCTGATCGGCCAGGCTGTTGATCACCGCGGCGATGGCGCTGCCGCGGCTGCCGTCGTCCAGCGCGTGGCGGCTCAGCGTCTGGCCCTTGCCGTCCAGCAATTGCAGCTCCGGCTTGGCCTGGCCGAAGCGGTCCACCATGCCGCGCGCCAGCAATTGGCGGCCGTCCGGCGCGAAGGCGCGGAATTTCAGCGTGGAGGAGCCGGCGTTGACGGCGAGCAGCACCCGGCTCATGTCCGCTGTCCGCTTTGCCGGCGTTTGTGCGCCAGCAAATTGGCCACGGCGGCGGAGGCGAGGCGGCCGTTGGCGTCGTCGGCGCGGCTGGTCAGCACGATGGGCGCGCGCGCGCCCATCACGATGCCGGCGGAGGCCGCGGCGGCCAGATACGTCAGCTGCTTGCCCAGCATATTGCCGGCCTCAAGATCCGGCACCAGCAGGATGTCGGGATCGCCGGCCACCGGCGAGACGATGCCCTTGCTGTCGGCGGCTTCGCGCGAGATGGCGTTGTCGAAAGCCAGCGGGCCGTCGAGGATGGCGCCGGTGATCTGGCCGCGGTCCGCCATCTTGCACAGCGCGGCGGCGTCCAGCGTGGAGCGCATCGCCGGATTGATGGTTTCCACCGCGGCCAGGATGGCCACCTTGGGCTGGCGTATGCCCAGCGCCTGGGTCAGGTCGATGGCGTTCTGACAGATGTCGCGCTTGGTCAGCAGGTCCGGTTCGATATTGATCGCGGCGTCGGTGATGAAGAGATAGCGCGGATAGGTCTCCACCTTCATGATCCAGACGTGGCTGATGCGGCGGTCGGTGCGGATGCCGGTGCCGCGCGCCAGCGCTTCGCCCATGAATTCGTCGGTGTGCAGGCTGCCCTTCATCAGGATGTCGGCGTAGCCGTCGCGGACCAGGCTCACCGCCTGTTCGGCGGCGGCGTGGCTGTGCGGCACGTCGACCAGCTCGAAGCGGCTCAGGTCCACTTCCAGTTCGTCGGCCAGCTTGGCCAGCCTGGCGGCGGGGGCCACCAGGATGGGGGTGGCGATGCCGTGGTCGGCGGCTTCCACCGCGCCCAACAGTGCCTCGCGGCTGCAGGGGTGGGTCACCGCCATCGGCAGCGGGCCCAGGCCGACGGCCTGTTGCAGGATGTCGGAAAAAGCGTGTTCGTCGCGTGTCATGGCGTGCTCCCTCAGGCCTTGATGTGATGGCCGCCATCGACATAGATGGTCTGGCCGGTCAGGCCGCGGGCGGCTTCGGAGATCAGGAAGGCGCAGGTGGTGCCCACGTCCTCGATTTCCACCAGGCGGTTTTGCGGCGCGCGGGCGATGGCGTCCTCGATCAACTGGTCGAAGTGGGCGATGCCGGAGGCGGCGCGGGTGCGCAAGGGGCCGGGGGACACCGCGTGCACGCGGATATTCTTGGCGCCCAGCTCGCTGGCCAGGTAGCGCGACACGCTTTCCAGCGCCGCCTTGACCGGACCCATGATGTTGTAGTTCTCCACCACCTTGTCGGCGCCGTAATAACTCATGGTGATCAGGCTGCCGCCCTGGCTCATCAAGGGTTCGGCCAGACGCGCCATTTCGATGAAGGAGTAGCAGGACACGCGCATCGCCTGCTGGAAGCCTTCCAGCGAGCAGTCGGTGACGCGGCCGTGCAGATCGTCCATCGGACAATAGGCGATGGAGTGAATGACGAAATCCAGTTTGCCCCATTGCTGACGAATGGCCTCGAACACCGCTTCCATCTGCCCCGGCTGTTCCACGTCCAGCGGCAGCACCAGCGGCGAACCCAGCTGGTCGGCCAGCGGACGCACGTATTTTTCCGCTTTCTGGTTCAGGTAGGTGACGGCGAACTCCGCGCCCAGGTCGCGCAGCACGCTGGCGCAGCCGTAGGCGATGCTGTTCTCGTTGGCGATGCCTACGATCAGGCCTTTCTTGCCGGCAAGAATGTTGCGAATGCTTTCCATCTGACCCTCTTGGTAAACCATGTGACCTCCGGGATTTGTAGGGTTGCAGGGCAGTATTGCGGGCTAATGAAGCAAAGGGATTTTTGTATTGACGATTCAGTCGGATATAATCGACGATTTGGCGGGAACGAAGGCTTGATCTTGGGGGCGTTCGTCCGCATCTGTCCGACTAGGCATGCCGAGCGTAAGTTCACGCTCGGATAGTGCAGTGCAGCATGAGTTCGGTTTATTATGCCATCATGATTACTGGTGGGGAAGCAAAGCTATGCCAATCTACGAATACCGTTGCGGCGCCTGCGGCGTTGCCAAAGAGCATCTGCAAAAACTCAGCGACGAGCCTGTCGCGCAATGCCCGGCCTGCGGCAGCGCGGAGTACCGCAAGCAGCTGTCCGCGGCCGGCTTCCAGCTGAAGGGTTCCGGCTGGTACGCCACGGACTTCAAGGGCGGCGCGTCCGCGTCCGGCTCTTCCTCCTCCGCGTCTTCGGACAGCGGCGGCGGTCATAGTTGCGGCACCGGCTGTGGGTGCGCGTAAACCTCGATGACGCCGCAAATCAAAATGACGCTTAAGGGCTATCTCGTCACCGGCTTGCTGGTGTGGCTGCCCTTGGCCGTGACGCTGTGGGTGTTGAACCTGATCGTCACTTCGCTGGACCAGACGCTGAACCTGTTGCCGCAGGAATGGCAGCCGGAGGCCTTGCTCGGCTTCCATCTGCCGGGCCTGGGCGTGGTGCTGTCGGTGCTGATTCTGTTGGGCACCGGCATGCTGGCCGCCAATGTGCTGGGTCAGCGCGTGCTGGACATGTGGGACGCGCTGCTGTCCCGCATCCCGGTGGTGAAAAGCATTTACAACAGCGTCAAGCAAGTCAGCGACACGCTGTTGTCCGACTCCGGCCAGGCCTTCAAAAAGGCGCTGCTGGTGCAGTTCCCTCATTCCGGCATGTGGACGGTGGCGTTTCAAACCGGCCCGCTGCCTGAAGTCGTGTCCGAATCGCTGTCCGACGACGAGTTCATCGGGGTCTACGTGCCCACCATCCCCAACCCGACCTCGGGTTATTTCGTGATGGTGGCCAAGAAGGACACCCGCGCCTTGAACATGAGCGTGGACGAAGCGTTGAAATACGCGATCTCCATGGGCATGGTGGCGCCGAACCCGCCGCCGGCCGCCCAGCGTCCGCGTCTGAACGACGAACATAATCGGCAGGGCTAGACCGACACCCTGTCTAGCCCTTAACGCCTTTCTTTCCCCCGGGCGGGGAAGCCTCACCGAATTTGAATAAAAAGGGTTTACCCAAATGCGTACCGACTATTGCGGACTTATTGACAAGAAATACCTCGGCCAGACCGTTACCGTGAAGGGCTGGGCTCACCGCCGCCGCGACCATGGCGGCGTGATCTTCATCGACCTGCGCGACCGCGAAGGCCTGGTGCAGGTGGTGATCGATCCGGACACCCCGGAAGCGTTCCAGCTGGCCGACAGCAGCCGCGGCGAATACGTGCTGTCCATCACCGGCATTGTGCGCGAGCGTCCGGCCGGCACCGCCAACAGCAAGATGATTTCCGGCGAGATCGAAATCCTGGCCAAGGACATCGAGATCCTCAACGCCGCCGCCACGCCGCCGTTCCAGATCGACGACGAGAACCTGTCCGAGAACGTGCGCCTGACCAACCGCGTGATCGATCTGCGCCGTCCGGCGATGCAGAAAAACCTGCGTCTGCGCTACAAGGTGGCGATGGGCGTGCGCAACCATCTGGACAAGCAGGGCTTCATCGACATCGAAACCCCGATGCTGACCCGCTCCACGCCGGAAGGCGCGCGCGACTACCTGGTGCCGTCCCGCGTGCACCCGGGCGAATTCTTCGCGCTGCCGCAATCGCCGCAGCTGTTCAAGCAATTGCTGATGGTGGCCGGCTTCGACCGCTACTACCAGATCACCAAGTGCTTCCGCGACGAAGACCTGCGCGCCGACCGTCAGCCTGAATTCACCCAGATCGATATCGAGACCTCGTTCCTGAACGAGGACCAGATCATGGACATCACCGAGGGCATGACCAAGGAGATCTTCCGCGACGTGCTGGGCGTGGAACTGCCGCAGTTCCCGCGCATGACTTACGCCGACGCGATGTTCTACTACGGCTCCGACAAGCCGGACATGCGCGTGGACCTGAAATTCACCGAACTGACCGATGTGATGAAGTCGGAAGAGTTCAAGGTGTTCCGCGGCGCGGCCGACATGGCGGGCGGCCGCGTGGTGGCCCTGCGCGTGCCGGGCGGTTCCGGCCTCAGCCGCAAGGAAATCGACGACTACACCCAGTTCGTCGGCATCTACGGCGCCAAGGGTCTGGCCTACATCAAGGTCAACGACGCCAGCAAGCCGACTGAAGAAGGCCTGCAGTCGCCCATCGTCAAGTTCCTGTCCGCTGACGGCCTGAAAGCCATCATCGAGCGCACCGGCGCGCAAAACGGCGACATCATCTTCTTCGGCGCGGACAAGGCCAAGGTGGTGAACGAGGCCATCGGCGCGCTGCGCATCAAGATCGGCCACGAACACGGCCTGGCCAACGGCTACTTCGTCAAGGAATGGCGCCCGCTGTGGGTGGTGGACTTCCCGATGTTCGAACACGACGAGGACGACGACCGCTGGACCGCCTGCCACCATCCGTTCACCAGCCCCAAGCAGGGCCATGAGGACCTGATGGCCACCAATCCGGGCGCCTGCCTGGCGCGCGCCTACGATATGGTGCTGAACGGCTGGGAAATCGGCGGCGGCTCCATCCGTATCCACCGCGCCGAGATCCAGGAAAAAGTGTTCGGCGCGCTGAAGATCAGCCCGGAAGAGCAGCAGAACAAGTTCGGCTTCCTGCTGGACAACCTGAAGTTCGGCGCGCCGCCGCATGGCGGCCTGGCCTTCGGCCTGGATCGTCTGGTGACGCTGATGTGCGGCGCGGAGTCCATCCGCGACGTGATCGCCTTCCCGAAAACCCAGCGCGCCCAGTGCCTGCTGACCAACGCGCCCAACGCGGTGGACGACAAGCAGCTGCGCGAACTGAACCTGCGTCTGCGTCAGAAGGCCGAGCCGTCCGCTTGATGCCGGTTTGACGCGATGCCGACGGCCGCTGCCCATGCAGCGGCCGTTTTTTATTCCGGGCCGGCCGGAGACGTCGGCTTGAACCTTGCGCTTTTGGCCCAATCTAATAGCGGCCTCATACTTGTAAGCGAGCGCCTGCCGGGCCGACATTGCAAAACTTTATCGCAACGATATGGATTTACAATTTGCCGATGTCGGCGGCCCTGTTTTATAAAGCCTCGCATTCCGCCGCGTTTCCCAATGCCCGAACAGGGAAGCGCAGTCATACCAAGACCTTTAAGGAGATCCGCAATGGCCGTACTCGTTGGCAAACAAGCCCCCTTCTTCGATGGCGCGAAAACCTTCTCCGCCGTGCTGGGCGATGGTCAGATCGTTGACAACTACTCCTTCAAGCAAGCTACCGCCGGCAAGTACGCGGTAGTGTTCTTCTACCCGCTGGACTTCACCTTCGTGTGCCCGTCCGAGCTGATCGCTTTCGATCACCGCCTGGCGGACTTCAAAGCCAAGAACGTGGAAGTGATCGGCGTGTCCATCGACAGCCAGTTCTCCCACGCCGCATGGCGCAACACCCCGGTGGAAAAAGGCGGCATCGGCCAAGTTGGCTACACCCTGGTGGGCGACATCCAGCACGAACTGTGCAAGGCCTTCGACGTTGAAGCCGACGGCGGCGTCGCTTTCCGCGGCTCCTTCCTGATCGACCGTTCCGGCGTGGTGCAGCACCAAGTGGTGAACAACCTGCCGCTGGGCCGCAACGTCGACGAAATGCTGCGCATGGTTGACGCACTGCAATTCACCGAAGAGCACGGCGAAGTGTGCCCGGCCGGTTGGAACAAGGGCAAGAAAGGCATGAAGCCGAGCGCCGAAGGCGTGGCTTCCTACCTGGCCGAAAACGCCAAGGACCTGTAATCCGTCTTTAACGGATTGCGTCCGACCCTGCCCCGCGCGCCTTGGCCCGCGGGGCTTTTTCTTGCGCGGCCTTGGCCGGTTTGGCGCATTGCTCGCTATAACTAACAATAAGTTTCCAAAATAGGACAGGCCCAAGCCATGTCTTTGCCGATCAGCCAGCTGGACAGCTTCACCATGCTGCATGCGATGCGCTCCACCCACCTGTCCGTGCCGCACGCCTTATTGGGCGCGGCCCTGCTGACCGGTCTGGAATGGGGGCGGGCGCCGCTGGTGGCCGCCTTGCTGTGGCTATTGCTTTTCAGCCTGCTGCTGCTAAGCCTGTGGGGCACCACGTGGCGCGCCTGCCGCTGCCCCGAGCACGACGCCTGGCAGATCGCCGCCTTGCATAGGCGTTTTTCCGCGCAGATCGTCGCCGCGGGCGCGGGCTGGGGTCTGGCCGCCTGGATTCTGATGCCCGGCGACGATCTGACTTACAGCCTGATCGTGGTGCTGTGGGGCATCGCGGTCAGCGCGGTACAAGGCGCGATGCTGTCCGCGCGCCGGGAGCTGTTTTACGGCTTCGTCGGCCCGCTCTGGGGCTTGCTGCTGCTGCGCATGTTTCTCTCGCCGGAGGCGGTGCTGCGCTGGGTGGGCGCTTCCGGCATCATCTATTGCCTGTCGCTGACGCTGTTCACCGCCTTATTGCATCGCTTCGCGCTGGAATCCATGGGGCAGCGCGCCGAAAACGCCAGCCTGATGCGCGAGTTGACGCTGGAACAGACGCAGCTGGACAGCTACAACGCGATACTGGAGCGGCAAAACATAGAACTGGACGGCGCCGTGGAGCGCATCAGCGAACTGGCCTCGCGAGATCCCTTGACCGGGGTGCTGAACATGCGAACCCTGATGCGGGAAATGGAGCGCCTGTTGGAGCTTTCGGAAACCCAGGGCGCGCCTTTCGCCATCGCCATCATCGACCTGGACCATTTCAAGCGCATCAACGACAGCTGCGGCCATGCGCGCGGCGACGAAGTGTTGCAGCAGCTGTGCGAGCTGGCGCAGCAGGCCCTGGCGGACGGCGAGCTGTTCGGCCGTTACGGCGGCGAGGAATTCCTGCTGCTGGCGCCGGCCTGCAGCGGCGCCGAATTGAGCCGGCGCATGGAAACGCTGCGCGACAAGGTGGGCGGCTGGGACTGGCGGCGCTGGACCGGCGACTTGCCGGTGACCTTGTCCTGCGGCGTGGCCGCCTGGCGGCCGGGCGTGGATCCGCTGGGCTTGCTGCAACAGGCGGACAAGGCCTTGTACCAGGCCAAGGCGCAAGGGCGGGACCGCGTCTGCCTGGCGAGAGAGGCCGGGGCGTGAGGCGAAGACTGGGCATTCTGATGCCGTTTCCCTGGCAGGCCGCGCACCCGCAGCTGGAGGCGGAGCTGGTGCGCCAGTTCGTCTCCATGCTTCAGCTCTCTATCTTGCAGTCCTTCATCGCCATTCCTCTGTTTGGCGTGCTGATGTACGGGCACGCGCCCGGCTGGCGCATCCTGTGCTGGGTGGGCATGTTCCTGCTGATGCAGCTGCTGTTCGCGCGCCTGGTCTACCGTTTTCGCCGTTACGCGCATACCCAGGACCAGGTGTTCCGGCATTACCAGGCGCTGCGGCAACTGATGCTGTTCAGCGCCTTGGTGTGGAGCATGATGATGTGGTTCATGTTTCCGCAGGAGGAAGGGCCCTACCGCATCGTGGTCGTGCTGTGGCTGGCCGGCGGCTTCGCCGCGGTATGCCTGCTGCTGGCGCCGTGCCGCGATCTGCACCTGACTTTCTTCGTCGGCTACTGGGTGTATCCGCTCTACCGCTTCCATTGCGAGGGCACCTTGCTGTACAGCGCCTTGCTGGTGGGCGCGGTGATCTTCATCCTGGTGCAATGGGAGTTCCTGTCGAGCTTCAACCCCCTGCTGCGCGACACCGTGAGGCTGCGCGAGCGCAATGCGGTGGTGCTGCGCCGGCTGCAAGATCTGTACGCGGAAAGCGCGGCCAAGAGGGAACTGCTGGAACAGCGCAGGCAGATGCTGCAGCAGGCGGCGGAGCAGATGCATCTGCTGGCGGACTCCGACGTGCTGACCGGCTGTTTGAACCAGCGGGCCTTGCGCTGCCGCATGGCGGAGCTGGATCAGTCCGACGCGGGCCCCTGGAGCCTGGCGATGCTGGATCTGGACGAGTTCAAGCAGGTGAACGACCGTTTCGGCCACTTGGTGGGCGACCAGGTGCTGCAGCAGGCGGCCAAGCACATCGCCTCCTGTCTGGAGGCCTGGATGACGCTGGCGCGCTATGGCGGCGAGGAGTTCGTGGTGCTGGCGCCGGGCTTGGCGCCGGAGGGCTTGGCGGAAAGAATGGAGGCGGTCAGGCTGCGCCTGGCGCAGGCCCAGTTGGACGGTTTGCCGGAAGGCTATGCGCAGACGGTGTCCATCGGCGTGGCGGGCCAGCCGCCGCTGAACGGCAGCCAGCAGGCCTTGTTGCAGGCGGACGCCGCCTTGTACCGCGCCAAGGCGTCCGGCCGCAACCGGGTATGCCTGTGGAACGCGGAGCCGGAGCGGGGCCAGGCCGGCTGAGCCGCTGATCAAGGCCCGCCGCGTTTCGTGAGCGCCGCTCCGGCCGGCTCGCGCGCCGCCTGTGCATGCCGTTTCTTCAGCTGTTTTCGCCTTGTCTCGCGCGGGCTTGCGAGAGCTTGTACGGGTTTGGGGGCGCCGGCTCGGGCTCATTAGCGAGCATGGCGCGCAGCGCCGGCTGCTGGATCAGCGCCGACAGACAGACGGCGGCGGCGCACAGCCACCATAGCGCAATGCCGCCCACGGCGCCGTACAGCCAGGTGCCCAGCGCCGGGGCGAACAGGGTGCGGCCCTGCCACACCGCGTTGTACAGCCCCAGATAGCGGCCGCGAAGCCGGCCTTCCGAGCGGTGCATCACCAGCATGGCGTAGCAGGGCGACACCAGCAGTTCGCCCAGCGTCAGCGTCGCCATCATCAGTACCGCCCACAGCGGACCCTGGCCCAGGGTCAGCCACAGGAAGGCGAAACCGGTCAACAGCACCCCGGCTTGAGTGCTGGCCAGCAGGCCCCAATCCAGGATGCGGCGGCTGATGGCGATCTGCAGCGCCACCACCATCAGGCCGTTCAGCGTGAACAGATAACCCACCCATTGCGGTCCCAGCTGGTAATGCTCGCGCAGGAACAGTCCCAGCGTCACATAGATCTGGTCGAATACCGCGGTCATCAGCACCATGCCCAGCAACATGCGCAGAAAGGGCGCGTCGCGCCAGGGGCCTTGGCGGCCGCCGGCGTCTTCGCCGGCCCGCGGCGGCTCTGCGTGGGCCGTGCCGGCGCGGCGGTAGGCCCAGGCCAGCCATAGCGCCGCGCTCAGCGTGGCGGCGGCGTTGGCGGCGTAAACCCAGCCATAGCCGATGGCGGCCAGCGAGCCGCTGAGCAAACCGGCGCCGGCGACGCCCAGGTTGAAGGCCACCCGCAACATGCCCTGGGCCACCGCGCGCTGCCGCGGCAGACAGGGCTCCAGCGCCAGGCGCAGATTGACCGGCCGGAAAGCGCCGTCGGCGAAACCAGAGACCAGCAAGACCGGCGCGAACAGCCATAACGGGATGGCCAGCGCCAGCAACAGCAGGCACAGGCCGGAAACGGACAGGAACAGCGTGGCCAGCTTGCGGCCGTCGAAGCGGTCGGATAGCGAGCCGCCGTTGAGGGAACCGAGCAGCGCGCCGGCGCCGTAGGCCGCCATGGTCAGGCCGATCTGCGCATAGCCCAGCTGGTAGCTCTCGCGCAGATAGAGCGGCAGGAATAGTTTGGAAATGCCGCCGATATTGTTGATCAGGCTGCACAGCACCTGGATGTAGACCGTGGCGGGCAGGCCGCGATAGGGGGACAGCAGGCGTTTCAGCCAGGGGGAGGGGGGCGGGCGGCTCATAAGAATCCAGGATATGATTATGCTTTTGACTTATCTTGCTGCGTTGCAACGAAGAAAGTCAACACCATGAATATCCGTCCGCCCGGGACGCCGCGGCTTTTCAGCTCAGCGGCAGCTTGGCCTTGACCGTGCGCATCATCGCGGGCTGGGCGGCGGCGACCGGGTGCAAACCATCTGGCTGGAACTTGGATAGATCGGCCTCGAATCCGGCCACCAGCAGCGGAACGAAGGACAGGCGCTCGCGCCTGGCCAGGTCGGCGTAGGCTTTGCGGAACTCGGCGCCGTATTGCGGGCCATAGTTCGGGGGCAGGGCCATGCCCACCAGCACTACCTTGGCCTTGCTTTGTTTGGCTAAGGCGATCATCTTGGACAGGTTGCCGCGCATTTGCTCCAGCGGCAGGCCGCGCAGTCCGTCGTTGGCGCCCAATTCCAGCACCACGATGTCCGGGCGGTGGCGCGCCAGCGCGTCCGGCAAGCGGGCCAGGCCGCCGGCGGTGGTTTCGCCGGAAATGCTGGCATTGACGATGCGGTGCTTCGCCCCCATCTCCTTGGCGAGCAGGCTGACCCAGCCCTGGCCGGGAGAGAGGCCGTAACCGGCTGACAGGCTGTCGCCGAAGACCAGTATCGTCGCGGCGGACGCCGGCAGCATCAGCAGGCACAGGCCGGCGGAAAGTAGAACTTTGCTTAGTATCGAGCGCATAAATGAATCCAATTGAAACCCAGGCGGTGTTGGCGGCCAGCGAGCTGGCCAAGCAGGTGCATTTCCACGGCGAGCCGCTGAACATCCTGCGCAGCGCCACGCTGACCTTGTATCCGGGCGAGAGCGTGGCCATCGTCGGCGCTTCCGGCTCCGGCAAGTCTACCTTGTTGTCCCTGTTGGCGGGGCTGGATCATCCGTCCGGCGGCGAGGTGTCCTTGTTCGGCCAGGCGCTGTCCGGCTTGAGCGAAGACGCGCGCGCGCTGCTGCGCAGAGACAAGGTGGGGTTCGTGTTCCAGAATTTCCAGCTGATGCCGCAACTGACCGCGCTGGAAAACGTGATGCTGCCGCTGGAGCTGGCCGGCCGCGCCGACGCGCGCGAAGCGGCGCGGCAGATGCTGGACCGCGTCGGCCTCAGCCATAGGCTGGGCCATTATCCGCGCCATTTGTCCGGCGGCGAACAGCAGCGGGTGGCCTTGGCGCGCGCCTTCGTCATTCATCCCGGCCTCTTGTTCGCCGACGAACCCACCGGCAATCTGGACCCGCACAGCGGCCGCCAGATCATCGATCTGCTGTTCCAGCTCAACGCCGAACAGGGCACCGCTCTGGTGCTGGTCACCCACGACACCGAGCTGGCCAGCCGCTGCGACGCCATCTACCGGCTGGTGGAAGGCAAGCTCAACGGGGCGCGCTCATGACTCTGGCCGGCCGCTTGACCCTGGTGTTGCGCTTCATCCGCCGCGAACTGGTGTCCGGCGAACTGACCATCCTGGCCCTGGCCCTGGTGGTGGCGGTGATGGCGATGAGCAGCGTGGCCTTTTTCTCCGATCGCGTGGAGCGCGCGCTGACCACCCAGGCCACGCAGCTGCTGGCCGCCGACCTAGTGCTCAACGGCAATCAGCCGGCGCCGGAACCCATCCGCCGCGAGGCGGAAAAGCGCGGTCTGCGGCTGGCCGACAACATCAGCTTTCCCTCCATGGTGTTTTCCGGCGGTCAGGCGGCTTTGGCCACGTATAAATCGGTCAGCGACAACTACCCCTTGCGCGGCGAAGTCAGCGTGCGCCTGGCCGACGGCCGCGTGGAAACCGGCAGCCTGCGGCCGGCCGCGGGCACAGCCTGGGCCGACGCCCGCCTGATGCGGCGCTTGAAGCTGAAACTGGGCGACACCCTGGGCGTCGGCGGCGCGCAACTGCGGCTGGCCGGCGAAATCGTCCGCGAGCCGGACGGCGCGATGGACCTGTACAACTTCGTGCCGCGGCTGATGTTCAACCGCGCCGACCTGGCCGCCACCGGCCTGATCCAGGAGGGCAGCCGCGCGCGCTGGCGGCTGATGTTCGCCGGCGACGACCGCGGCATCGCCGACTTCCGCCAGTGGCTGGACAAGGCCAAGCCCAAGGACGCGCGGCTGGAAAACGTCGAGGAGGCGAGGCCGGAAGTGCGCACCGCGCTGGAGCGCGCGCGGCGTTTCCTGGGCCTGACCGCGATGTTGACCGTGGCGTTGGCGGCGTCGGCGGTGGCGCTGGTGGTCCGCCGCTATCTGGCGCGCCATTGGCAGCAGGTGGCGGTGCTGCGCTGCCTGGGCCTGACGGCGGGCGAGGTGTGGGGGCTGTTCGTCAGCCTGTTCCTCTTGCTGGGCCTGCTGGCCGGCGCCTTGGGCACCGCCGGCGGCTTCGGCGTGCAGCTGGCCTTGATGCGCTTGGCCAGCGGCTATGTCGGCGAAATACTGCCGGACCCGGGCTGGCTGACCTGGCTGGTGGGGCCGCTGGCCTCGCTGGTGTTGCTGGCCGGCCTGGCTCTGCCGCCCTTGATGGGCATACGCGACGTGCCGCCGGCCGCGGTGCTGCGCGATGAATTGACGCCGACCCGCCAGGGCGTGCTGGCGCCCTTGCTGGCCCTGGTGGCCTTGCTGGGCCTGGCCGCCTGGCAGGTGGGCGATCTGGCGGTGGCCGGCTGGCTGCTGGCCGGCATGCTGGGCTTCTTCGCCGCCGTGGGCGCGCTGGCGCTGGGCGTGGTCTATCTGATGCGGCGGCTGCCGCGCGGACGCCGGGTGGGCTGGCGCTTCGGCATCGCCAATATCGCGCGCCGCCACTGGCTGGCGGTGATCCAGATCGTGTCCTTGTCGGTGGGCCTGATGGCCTTGCTGACGCTGACCATTGTGCGCGACGACCTGATCGGCGCCTGGCAGCGCAGCGTGCCGGCGGACGCGCCGAATAAATTCGTCATTAATATCCAGCGCCACCAGCTCGACGGCGTGCGCAACGCCTTCGCGGTGGAGGGACGCGCGGCGCCGGAGCTGGCGCCCATGGTGCGGGCGCGGCTGATCGCGATCAACGAGCATCCGGTGCGGCCGTCGGCTTACGAGGACGAACGCGCGCGCCGGCTGGCCGAGCGGGAGTTCAACCTGTCCTGGCGCGACGAGTTGCCGCCGGGCAACAAGCTGACGGCGGGCCAGTGGTGGCAGCCTCAGAAACGGATTCCGCCGCAGTTCTCGGTGGAGCGCGAGCTGGCCGCCACCTTGGGCATCAAGCTGGGGGACACGCTGGTCTTCGATCTGGCCGGCACCGCTTACCGCGCCAAGGTGAGCAGTTTGCGGGAAGTGCCGTGGGACAGCTTCCGCGTCAATTTCTTCGTGATCGGCACGCCGGGCCAGTTCAGCCAGCAGCCGGCCAGCTGGATCACCAGCTTCCGGCTGGAGGCGGCGGACGAGGACTTCGTCAACCGCCTGGTGGGCGAGTTTCCCAATCTGACCGTGATCGACGTCGGGGCGATCCTGAGCGAGGTGAGGGCGATGATGGACAAGCTGTCGCGCGGCATCGAAGCCATGTTCGGCCTGGCGCTGGCCGCCGGCGTGCTGGTGTTGTGGGCGTCGCTGGCGGCCACTCGCGACGAGAGGCTGTTCGATGTCGGCCTGATGCGGGCGCTGGGGGCGTCGCGGCGGCAGGTGCGCAGCGTGGTGCTGGCGGAGCTGGCCTGGTTGGGCGCGTTTTCCGGTTTATTGGCGGCCTTGGGCGCCATGGGCATCGGCGCTTTGGCTTCGGTCAAATTGTTCAATCTGCCCTTGGTGTTCAATCCGTGGCTGTTGCCCGCCGGCGTCGCCAGCGGCGCGCTGGTGGTGGTGGTGGCCGGTTGGCCGCTCGTGGGGCGGGTGACCAGAACGTCGCCGATGGCGGTGTTGAGAGCGATCTGAGTGTAGTGGTCAAAGCTGAGAATCAAGCGGGAGCAAGCCCGCAAGGAGACGCATGATGGATGCGATAGTACAGGCGGCAATGGCCAAGTGGCCGAACGTGCCCGCCGTGTTCGGCTGGCTGCGGCTGGATGCGCGCGGCCAGTGGTGGATCAAGGACGAACGCCTGCAGCACGAGGCGATGGTGGAGTTTTTCGGCCGCAATTACAGCCGCGACGGGCTGGGGCGCTGTTATGTGCAGAACGGGCCGCAGAAAGTCTATGTGACGCTGGACGCCGCGCCGCTGGTGGCGCGGCGCACTCCGTCGGGCTGGCGCACGCTGCCCTACGACGACGACGTGCCGGCGCGCTCCGCCTGGCTGACGCCGGAGGGCATGTTGCTGATCGAGATCGGCGGCGAGCTGGCGGCGGTGGACGACCGCGACCTGGCCGCGGTGCTGGAAGAAGGGGCGCCGGGCTGGGACGGCGACATGGACTCGCTGCCGGACCGGCTGGCCTTGGGCAAGAGCGCCATCCCGCTGGGCAAGGAGAGCCTGCCGGACTTGTGGCGGCGTTACGGCATCGTCGGCCGGCCCAAGGGCTGAGCCGTTTCACCTCCAAACAAAACCCCGGGCAAGCCCGGGGTTTTGTTTGGTCCGCGGATGGCTTAGAACCGGTTTACAATCTCGCGAGCAAGGGCGAGACAAGGCGAAAACGGCTGAAAAAGCGGAGTGTACACACGGTACATGAGTATTTTGAAGCCGTACTCACCGTGTAACGCTCCACGACGCGTAGCAGATCGTAAACAGGTTCTTAGAGCGGACGCGACTCCACCTGCACCAGACGCTTGCGCCCGGCCAGCATGCCCATGGCGAAGGTGGCGGCGGAGATCAGCGAGAACAACAGGCCCAGCGGCCACAGCGCGTGGGTCTGGTCGCGGATCAGGCCCACGCTGAGCGGGCCGAGCGAGGCCAGCGCGTAGCCGACGCCCTGAGCCATGCCGGACAAATGGGCGGCGACATGGGGGTCCGGCGAGCGCAGCGCCAGCAGGCTCAGCGCCATGCTGAACAGGCCGCCCTGGCCCAGGCCCAGCAGCACCGCCCAGAACAGCAGGCTGTCGGTCGGCGCGAACAACATGCCCAGCAGACCGCTGATCACCAGCGCCACGGTGGCGGCGATCGGCGGCCGCTGGTCGCGGCAGCGCTGTCCCAGGGCCGGCACCAGCAGCGAGGACAGCACCTGCACCATGATGGAGATGGACAGCAGCAGGCCGGCGTGCAGCGCGGTCTCGCCGCGGTCAATCAGAATGGACGGCAGCCAGCCGAACACGATGTAGGCCATCGAGGACTGCAGGCCCATGAACAAAGTCACCTGCCAGGCCAGAGGGTCGCGCAGCAGGCCGCGCACCAGCCATTGGCCGTGGTGGGACGCCTGCCGGCTCCGTGTCTGCGGCCACCACACCAGCAGCGCCAGCAGCGCCGGGCTCGCCCAGATCGCCAGCGCGCCCTGCCAGTTGTTCCCCATCCAGCGCATCGCCGGCACGGTCAGGCCGGCGGCCAGCGCCGCGCCCAGGCACAGCGCCATGGTGTAGACGCCGGTCATCAGGCTGACCTGGGCGGGGAAGTCGCGCTTGACGATGCCGGGCAGCAGCACGCCGATGATGCCTATGCTGGCGCCGGCCAGCGCCGAGCCGGCGAACAGGCCGAATTGACCGAACTGGGTGCGCAGCAAGATGCCCAGCGCCAGGGTCACCAGAATCAGCGCGATGGTCTTTTCACTGCCCCAGAGGCGGGCCAGCCGCGGCGCCAGCGGACCGAACACGCCTAGGCAAGCGACCGGCAGCGTGGTGAGCAGGCCGGCCATCAGGCCGCTGAGCCCGCGGCTGGCGGCGACGTCGTGCAGCACCGGGGACAGGCTGGACAGCGCCGGCCGCAGATTGACGCCGACCAGGATCAGGCCCAGCAGCAAGAGCCAGGGACGGTGCAGCGCGGGGCGCTGGCTTTGCACGCCGGCGTCGTCGATCTCGGCGTCGATCAGCGTGTCTTCAACCGGCAGATGATCCGGCATGGATTTGGGTGTGGACATGGGTTTTCCTTCTGCGCTTTTGTTGTTGTCGGAGCCGGCTCCCCGCGCCTGGGGGCCGGCTCAAATCGGGCTTAATCCGTGTTGGAGCGATTCAGCAAGCGGTCCAGCGCCTCCAGCAAGGGGCGGGTGATGGCGGCGGCGGCGCGCGCCGCCTCGTCCGGCCGGCGCTGGCGTATGGCTTCGTAAATGGCCTGGTGGGCGGCGAGGTCCGGGTCCGGCAAGGCCTCGTCCAGGATGGATTGCTGCACGTGCTGGCGCACCGCGCGCGAAAAATAGGCGTAGAGCTCGGCCAAAGCCTGGTTGCCGCTGGCGTTGGCGATGGCGAGATGAAATTCCAGATCCCGCTCGATGAAGTCCTCCAGCGGCTCCTGCGGCAGGCGTTCTCCGCGCCGCGCCAGCGCGTCCGCTATCGCGCTGAGATCCGCTTCCGGGCAGCGGCCGGCCGCCAGCCGCGCCGCGCTTTCCTCCAGCATGCAGCGCACTTCCAAGTGCTCGCGCAGGCTGGCGCGGCTGATGGCGCGCATCGCCTCGCCGGGGTTGACCGTGGCGCGCACATAGCTGCCGTCGCCCTGGCGCACCTCCAGCAGGCCGGCGTAGAGCAGCACCCGCACCGCCTCGCGCACCGTGTTGCGGCTGACGCCCAGCTGCTCCGCCAGTTCCGGTTCGGTGGGAATGCGAGCGCCTATCGGCCAGTCGCCGTCCGCCAGACGTTTGGCGATGTTTTCCACGGCGATGTCGACCAGCGAGCGTTTATAGGGCAGCGCCAGCATGCGGCCTCCTTATTCATCCAATCATCCGATGAATTTTAACGAGACAATACGGCGCAGGCAATGCTAGATGAAAAACAAATAGCAAATATCAATCATGCATAAGTGGAGATGCCGTTGCCGCTGTTGCCGTTGCCGGACAGGCCCAGGCCGTTGTTCAGAATCTGGGAATTGACCGCATAGGGCGCGCCCAGAGAGTAGACCATCGCGTATAGCGATAGCGCGCTGATCTGCTGCGCGCTCAGCTGGATGGTGCCGGACTGGTTGCCGGTCAAGGAGGCGAGGTTGGCGGGGACGGTGTTGGACGTCGGGGTGGCCGACTGCCGCAGCTGCAGGCTGAATTGCATTTTCTGCAAGGCGGTCAGGGTTTGCGGAATGGTGCCGTTGCCATAGGAGGCGTAGCTGTTGGCCAGCCAGTTCAGCGCCCGGGCGGCGGTGTAGAGCAGATTGGCCACGCCCTGGGAGTCGCCGCTGTAAGCGCTTTGCAGGCTGTTGTTGCTCAGGCTGAGGCTGCCCATCTGGCCGAACTGCTGCGGATATTGAAAATTGAGGCCGATCTGGTTCAGCTTGACCAGCAGCGAGCTGCCGTTGCTGTAACTGGCGCCGGCCTGCTGGTTCATGCTGTTGGCCAATTGCTTGGCGATGGGGTCGCGGCTGAGCAGGCCGCCGCTGACCAGCAGCGCGTTCAGGCTGCCTTGCAGGGTGTTGAAGGCGTCGGCCAGCGATTGCGCCTGCCCGTTGAGGCCGTTCAGATCCAGCTTGACCGAGATATTGGTGCTGCCGGTGGACAGCAAGTCCATGGATACCGAGGCGCCCAGCGAGATGCCGCTGTTGCCGGCGTTGGAACCGGAGGCGCCGTTGATCAGGTAGTTGGCGTTTTGCGCGGCCTGGGTCTGGGTCAGATTCTGCCCGCTACCCACCGCCTGGGTCTGGTCGAAAGCCAAGCGCGACAAGCCGTTCTGATCCGTGTTGTTGCCGTCGTTGTCGCTGACCAGGATCTGGAAATTGTTGCTGGCGCCGGTCTGGGCGGCGCTGATCTGCAATTGATAATTGCCGGAGGCGTTCTGCACGATATTGGCCACCATGCCGACGCCGGAGCCGTTGATGGCGGTGGCGATGCTGGACAGCGTGCCGTTGCTGATGGAGAGCGTGGCCGAGCTGCCGCTGGGCGTGAAGCTGCTGGCCGAGGTGGACGATGTGTAGGCGTAGCTGCCGGTCTTGATGGTCAGGCTGCCGCTGCCCACCGCGGTGCTGCTGGTGTCCGGCAGCGTGAAGGCGGTGACCGCGCTGTGAGCCTGGGCCAGTTGCGAGACGGATACGCTGTAATTGCCGTTTTGCGCGCCGGCGGCGGTGGAGACGCTGGCCACCGACGGATTGCTGCTGCTGCCGCTGATGGAGTTGTTGACCGCGTACGGGGAATAGATCTGTTGCAGGCTGTCTTGGAAGATGTTCAGGCTGGACAGCAATTGGCCCAGCCCGGAAATCAGCACCACATTGGGATCGGTGCCGGCGCTTGGCGAGCTGTTGCTGCTCCGGATCAGCGGCACAATGGGCGAGGAGCCCAATAAACCGCTCAAGAGTTGGTTGTTATTGCCGAAAAGCGATAACAGCGGATTGTAATTTCCAAGGATATTGTTTGCCATGGCTCACCCGCAGAATCCCTGTTGCCACATCTCAGTGTAGGCGAAAAATCAGGGACTTGCCGGCGAGCGGGCTGTCCCGGCGGACAGGCCGCCGGGGAGGGGGCTTACTTGGCCGGAGCCGCGTCCTTCACGCATTTCTTCACGAAGCTGGCCTTGGCCGCGCCGGCGAGTTTCTTGTCGGCGGCTTTGACGTCGCAGGCTTTCTGGGCGTTGGCCGCGGCGCTGTCTTTCTCGCATTTCTTCAGGAAGCTGCTTTTGGCGGCGCCGGCCAGTTTCTTCTCGGCGGCTTTGGCGTCGCAGGCGGCGTCAGCCAGCGCCAGGTTGGCGGAAGTCAGGGCCAGAACAGCGATCATCAGGTATTTGCGCATGATTCATCCTTGGTAGCACAGGTTGTCGGGCCCATGACGGGCGAGAAAAACGATACTCCAAGTTATAGCGCATGAACACTGCGTTTTGTTGACGTCATGTAACGGTTTGCATCGATAGATGTCAGCATTGTCAGTAAACGCGGCCGGATTCGCGGCCTCTTAAGAACCGCTAAGCGAACCTCGCGGGGAGGCTGAGCCAAGGCGCGCCGACGCAGGCAGCGCCCGTCGGGCGCAAGGCAGGATCCGGAGTTTTGCGAGCGGGTCTTAGTCGTAGCGGCGCTGGCGCGCGTTGAGGCGGTAGACCAGGGCGAGGGTGGAGAAGGCGAACAGCACCAGCAGCAGGCCCAGACGGTGGGCGCTGGCGTAGTCTGCCTGTTCCACGTGGTTGTACAGCGCGATGGAAATGACCCGGGTTTCCCCTTCGATATTGCCGCCTATCATCAGCACCACGCCGAATTCGCCCACGGTGTGGGCGAAGCCCATGCTGGCGGCGGCCAGCACGCCGGAGCGGCAGCTGGGCAGGATGACGCGGGTCAGCCGCTGCCAGCGGTTGGCGCCCAAGACCATCGCGGTTTCGATTTCCTCGCGCCGCACCGCGTTGAAGCTGACGATCAGCGGTTGCAGGACAAAGGGCAAGGAGTACAGCACCGAGGCGATGATCAGCCCTTGAAAGGTGAAGGCGAGGCCGGGCCAGCCCAACCAGGCGGTCAGCTGGCCGATGGGGCCGTGCGGGCCGAAGGCGACCAGCAGATAGAAGCCCAGCACCGTGGGCGGCAGCACCAGCGGCAGCGTCGCGCCGGCCTCAATCACCGGCTTGAGGCGCGAACGCGTGCGCGACAGCCACCAGCCCAGCGGCACGCACAGCAGGAGCAGGATCAGGGTGCTGATGGCGGCCAGCCGCAGCGTCAGCGCGATGGCCGCCCATTCGGAAGCCATCATTGCGCGAAGTCGTAGCCCGCTTTCTTGATCAGCGCGCGCGCCTTGTCGCCCTTGAGGAAGGCGAGGAAGGCCCTGGCCGCCGGCGTGTCGCGCACCAGCAGCGCGTCCTGGCGTATCGGCTGATGCAGCTTGGCCGGCACCAGCCAGTAGCGGTCGGAGATGCCTTGTTCCAGCAGCTGCGCGTAAGCGACGAAGGCGAAGTCGGCGCCGCCGACCTGGGCGAACTGCATGGTCTGGCTGATATTGTCGCCGGTGACGAACTTGGGTTTGAGCGCGTCGACGAGCTTGAGCGCGGCCAGGGTTTCCATCGCCGCGCGGCCATAGGGCGCGGCCGCCGGGTTGGCGATGGCCAGCTTGTTGAAGTTGCCGCCGCGCAGCGCGGCTTCGCCGGCGTCGTCGCGCTGTTTGCTCCACAGCGCCAGCTTGCCGATGGCGTAGGTGAAGCGGCTGTCGGGTTTGCCTATCTTGTCGCGCAGCAGCTCGGCCGGGCGTTCGTCGTCGGCGGACAGGAACACGTCGAAGGGCGCGCCCTGGCGGATCTGCGCGGTGAGCTTGCCGGAAGCGCCGCCGCTGGCCTTGATGTCATGGCCGCTGGCGGCCTTGAACTCCACCGCGATCTTGTCCAGCGTTTGCTGGAAATTGCTGGCGACCGCCACGGTGACGGTGTCGGCGGCGGCGAACAGCGGGGACAACAACAGCAAGAAACTCAGTAGTTTGCGCGGCATGGTCGGCTTTCTGACAAGAGATGAGGCGACCATTATGCCGCCAGCCTGGGCGCTAGCCTACTCCCCAAACGACGTAGCCGCCGCCAGATGCTGGGCCATCTGCCGCGCGTGGTGGCTGCTCCAAAGGTCGACGCGCTGTTGCAGCCATTCCGCATTGGACGGTTGCGCGTTGGCGAGGTCCATGTCCTTGCCCAGCAGATTGACGCCGCCGGCCAGCAGCAGCCCGGATTCGGAGTCTTCCAGCTGGCCCACGGTGGACACCTGGGCCAGATAGGGATCGATGTCGTCGGCGAAGCGCGCCAGGTTGAGGGCGGTCTTCACGGGGCGCCGTTCCTTGGGGCCGGCCAGCTCTCTGAGCATGTCGCCCACCGCCACGCGCAGCCGGGCGATGCCCGGACCGGGCGCGGCGGCCACCGGCAATCCCTCGCGGCAGAGCGCCCGGGCCAGGCTGTTGCGGTAGCAGGCGTCTAGGCGGTTGTGCTCGTCCGCCGCCGTCGCCAGCCATTGGCCGTCCGCTTGGCGGCCCAGGAAAATCAGCGGCTCGATCAGGATGCCGTGATAGCGTTTCAGATCGACGCCGGGCTGCAGGTACAGCACCTGGCCGGCATGCTCAGGGTTGGGATGAAAAGCTTCGCTGGGCAGCAGGACCAGATTCTCCGGCGGCTCCCCAGCGTGGCCGATATTGGCCAGCAAGGCGGAAGCCATCAGCGCGCAGGCGAGTTTAAAGAATGGTTTCATCGTGCGGGCTCAGTGGAGATTGCGTGGGAGATGGACTGCGGCCGCCAAGCGGCGTTCCCTCTATATTGTTGCGACTTTGTGACGGGGCGGACTGTCTTCATGCGGCTTATCGCGTCGTCGAGGCCGCGCCGCGCCGCGTCGCCGGCGCCAGTTGTTGGCGCAGCAGCGGGGACCAGTCCTGGGTCAGCAGCTGCCGCCAGCCGTCGTCTTCGTCGCCGGAGGCGGCTTCGGCTTGCGACTGCATGGTGACGCCGCCGGCGACCACGCCCCGTCCCAGCGCGTCTTCCAATTGGGACACCGAGGACACCAGTTGCAGATAGGGTTCTATATTGGAAGCCATGCAAGGCAGTTGCAGCGCCACGTGGCTGCTGTTCAGCGGCTGGCTGTCCTGGGCAATCCGAGACTGACGCGCGGCCACCGCGATGCGCAAGCGCAGCACGCCGGCGGTGGCCACGTCGGTCAGCGCGATAGGCCAGGCCTGCAGCAGCGCGGCCACCTGGCGGCGCATGATCTGGTTGGCGTTTTCCTGTTCCGCGGTTTGCAGCAGCTGCCAGCCGCCGTCCTGCTGGCGGTTCAACAGCAGCAAAGGCTCCACGATCAGCGCGTGGTAGCCGCTCAGCGCAGCGGGGGATTGCTGGTAAGTCAATTGCTGCGGATGCCCTCCTTGTCGGAAAGCGTCCATCGGCAGGCGCCATAAATCCCTGTCGGTCTGCCGGACTGCCGCCAATCTGGCCAGCGCCGTCCAGGCCACCAATGCGCATCCCAGATTGAAGAATGGCTTCATGAAAAGACTCGCATCATTTAAGCAGTCCATTTAATCAGGTATAGAACGCGAGCAAAACTATGCAAAATGGAAAGGTGGACAGTTGATTTGGCGCAAACTTTGCTTGATTGCGGGGGGCGGGCCTGACATGTCGGTCAGGCCGGCTTGTCTGGTATCATGCGCGATCGTCCCGCTGCGCTGTCTCATGCTTCCCGTCAAATGATGAAAACTCTGTTTCGCCTGTTCTTGCTGTGCCTTGCGCTGGGCTGTGCCTGGCTGGTTTGGGTGGTCCTGATTCCGGTTGGCCTGCCGGAAGCCGGTTACAAGCTGACCGTGGGGCCCAATCGCACCCTGAGCCAAGTGGCGCGGGGACTGGAGCAGGAGGGCGTGGTTCGCAGCCGTCAGGTGATGGTGGCCCTGGCCCGCCTGCAAGGCGTGGACCGCAAGATCAAGGCCGGCCTGTATCGTTTCGACGGCCAGGCATCGATGCTGGACATCCTGAACCGCCTGGCCGACGGCCATCCGGACGAGGCCAGCCTGACGGTGATCGAGGGCTGGACCTTCCGCCAATTCCGCCAGGCGATAGACCGCAACCCCGACATCAAGCATACGGCCAAGGACTGGAGCGACGAGGAGATCATGCGGCGGCTGGGCTTCGGCGACGCCAAGCCGGAAGGCCTGTTCTTCCCCAGCACCTATCTGTTCTCGCCGGACACCGAGGACGCGGAGCTCTACCGCCAGGCCTTCGGCGCGATGCAGCAGCGGCTGGAAGCGGCCTGGGCGGCGCGCAAACCGGAGCTGCCTTACCGCACGCCTTACGAGCTGCTGATCATGGCCAGCCTGATTGAGAAGGAAACCGGCGAAGACGCCGACCGTCCAATGGTGGCGGGGGTGTTCGTCAACCGCTTGAAGCAGGGCATGCGCTTGCAGACCGATCCCTCGGTGATCTACGGCATGGGCAGTCTGTACCAGGGCAAGATAGGCAAGGCCGATCTGCGCCGCGACACGCCTTACAACACTTATACCCGCGCCGGCCTGACGCCCACGCCCATCGCCTTGCCCGGCAAGGCGGCGCTGGACGCGGCGGCCAATCCGGCCGAAACCAAGGCCTTGTATTTCGTCGCTCGCGGCGACGGCACTTCGCATTTCTCCGCAACGCTGGACGAACACAATCAGGCGGTGCGCAAATATATTTTGAAGAAAGGACAGTAATGGCGCTAGAGCAGCAACGCGGCCGCTTCATCAGCCTGGAAGGCATAGACGGCGCCGGCAAAAGCACCCATCTGGCCTTCATCCGCGATTGGCTGGCGCAACACGGCGTCAACGCCGTATTCACCCGCGAACCGGGCGGCACCCCTTTGGGCGAGAAAATCCGCGAGCTGCTGCTGGCGGTGGACACCGAGGCCTCGCTGGACGCGGAAACCCTGCTGGTGTTCGCTTCGCGCCAGCAATTGCTGCACAGCGTGATCGAGCCCGCGCTCGCCGCCGGCCAGTGGCTGGTGTCCGACCGCTTCACCGATTCCACCTTCGCCTTCCAGGGCGGCGGCCGCGGCGTGCCGTTCGAGCGCATCGCCGAACTGGAACAATGGGTGCAGCACGGTTTGCAGCCGGACCTGACCCTGCTGTTCGACCTGCCGCTGGAAGTGGCGGCCGAGCGCATGTCCAAGACCCGGCAGCTGGACCGCTTCGAGCAGGAGAAGGCCGACTTCCACGTGCGCGTGCGCGAAGCCTATTTGCGCCGCGCCGCCGGCCAGCCGCGTTTCGCGGTGCTGGACGCCAGCCGCTCCATCGCCGAGATCCAGGTCGACATCGCGGCCTGCCTGCAAAAACTGCTGGAGGCCGCGTGATGCTGCTGCCCTGGCAAGAAGGCGATTGGACGCGGCTGAACGCCGAGCGCGAACGCCTGCCCAATGCCTGGCTGTTCACCGGCGCCGCCGGCATCGGCAAGCTGGAGTTCGCCGAACACCTGGCCCAGTCGCTGCTGTGCGAACGCCCGCAGGCCGGCCACCAGCCTTGCGGCGAATGCGAGGCCTGCCGCTGGTATCGGCACGGCACCCACCCGGACTTCCGCCGCTTGTCGCCGTTGGGCGACGAGGACGAGGAAGGCAAGGAGGGCGCCGAGGGCAAGAAAGTCAGCCGCAAGCTGCCGGTGATCAAGATCGAGGCGGTGCGCGATGTGATCGATTTCGCCCACCTGAGCGCGCATCGCGCCGGCCGGCGCATCGTGCTGGTGGAACCGGCGGAAAGCCTGAATCCGGCCGCCGCCAACGCCTTGCTCAAAATCCTGGAAGAGCCGCCGGCCGAGGTGCTGTTCCTGCTGGTGGCGCATGCGCCGCAGCGCTTGCTGCCCACCATACGCAGCCGTTGCCGCCAGTTTCCGTTGACGCGGCCGCACCAGGCCCAGGCGCTGGCCTGGCTGCGCGAGCAGGGCGTGGCGGACGCGGAACTGGA
This sequence comes from Chromobacterium sp. S0633, assembly GCF_024158805.1. Lineage (NCBI taxonomy): Bacteria > Pseudomonadati > Pseudomonadota > Betaproteobacteria > Neisseriales > Chromobacteriaceae > Chromobacterium > Chromobacterium sp. S0633. Next base: position 54,576 of record NZ_JAMZGH010000004.1, read on the forward strand.
ACTGGCCCATAACGGCGGCGCGCCGCTGTTCGACCACGATCCGGCTTTGGCCAAGCTGCGCGGCCAGTTCGTCCAGGGCCTGGGCCAGCCCAGCTTCGCCAATGTGCTGCAGCTGGCGGAGGCGGTGGACAAGCAGAAACTGCCGCTGTTGCTGCCCATAGGCTGGCTGATGAAGTGGCTGCATGATCTGGCGAGTTTGAGACTGGCCGGTTTGGTCCGCTATTATCCAGATCAGGAGCGCGCCTTGCAGCCACTGGCGGCGCGCGCCGACATCGCGCAATTGATGGCGTGTCAGCAGACGCTCAACCAACTGGCGCCGTTCGGCCAGCATACCTTGAACACGCGCTTGCAATTGGAAGCGGTGCTGATGGACTATCTGAAGATATTCGCCAGCGGCAAGGCCGCCTGACACAGAGGGTTAGCCAAGTATGGACAATTCCGCCACTCGCCCGGACCTGAATCCCAACCGTCCCGGGGTGCTGTCCCTGCACATCAAGGAGCGCAGCGCGCTGTTCGCCGCCTACATGCCCTTTGTGCGCCACGGCGGCATCTTCATTCCCACCAATAAGGAAATGAAGCTGGGCGAGGAGGTGTTCCTGCTGCTGACCCTGATGGACGACCCGCAGCGCATCGCGGTGCAAGCCAAGGTGGTGTGGCTGACGCCGGCCGGCGCCAACAACAGCCGGGTGCAGGGCGTCGGCGTCGAGTTCGTCGCCGGCGACGCCGGCAAGCAGGCCAAGGACAAGATCGAGGCCCTGCTCAGCGGTGTGCTCAACTCCAGCCGGCCCACTCATACCATGTGATTGTTTTAGCGGCGCGCGTCCGCGCGCCGCAGCCAGATTGACGCAAATATGTTTATCGACTCCCACTGCCATATCAATTTTCCCGACCTCGCCGCGCGCATGCCGGAAGTGCTGGCCAATATGCAGGCCAACCAGGTCAGCCACGCGCTGGTGATCGGCGTCAGCCGTCCCAAATATCCGCAAGTGCTGGAACTCGCGGAGAGCCACGGCAATCTATACGCCACCGTGGGCGTGCATCCGGACGACCCGGAAGCGGAAGAGTACAGCGAGGACGAACTGGTGGCGCTGGCCGCGCACCCGCGGGTGGTGGGCATAGGCGAAACCGGGCTGGACTACCACTGGTGCAAGGGCGATCTGGAATGGCAGCATCAACGCTTCCGCACCCATATCCGCGCCGCCAAGCGCGTCGGCCTGCCGCTGGTGATCCACACCCGCGAGTCCGCCGAGGACACCATCCGGCTGATGCGGGAAGAAAACGCCGAGGCGTGCGGCGGCGTGATGCATTGCTTCACCGAAACCTGGGAGGTGGCGCAAGCCGCGCTGGAGCTGGGCTTCTACATTTCCTTCTCCGGCGTGGTGACCTTCAAGAACGCGGCCCAGGTCAAGGAAGTGGCGCAGAAAGTGCCGCTGGATCGGATGCTGATCGAAACCGATTCCCCGTATCTGGCGCCGGTGCCGTATCGCGGCAAGGTCAACGAGCCGGCCTATGTCCGCCATGTGGCCGCGCACATCGCCGAGCTGCGCGGCATGGCGGTGGAAGAGGTGGCGCGCGTCACCAGCGATAACTTTTTCCGGCTGTTCTCCAAGGCCAGCCGTTGAAGCGGAGAAAGCGCATGAAGCGAATCTTGCTGTCCGGGCTGGCCTTGCTGGCCATATTGTTCTCGGCCCAGGCCTGGGCCAATTGCGTCAATCTGAACGGACGCAGTTATTGTTCCGAAGACGGCGGCATCGCCCTGGTGCAGCGCGGACAGGCGATGTGCGGCAAGGGCGAATGCGCGATCGATGAATTCGGCAACGTACTGTGCTCGCCTTATCCGGGCGGCGGCGTGGTGCGCGCCAACGGCGTCACTTACGCCGGCCCCGGCGCCTGCCTGCTGTCGCGCGACGGCAATCCGTATTGCGCCAAGCAGCCGCGCGGCGGCTGCCAGCAAGACGCCGACGGCAATGTCCGCTGCGACGGCGGCTGGGTGCGCGAGAAGGCGGAGCGCCCCGAGCGCTGCCGCTGATGCCTTATTACTTGGGAAACGCCATTGGGTTCGCTTGAAGTCACCATCCTGGGCTGCGGCTCCAGTTCCGGCACGCCGGCCATAGGCTGCGACTGCGTCACCTGCCGTTCGCCGGATCCGCGCAATCGCCGCACCCGCGCCAGCGCCTATATCAAGGCGGCCGGCCAGGGGCTGTTGATCGACACCGGGCCGGACCTGCGGCAGCAGGCGCTGCGCGAAGGGCTGAGCCAGGTGGACGCGGTGCTGTACACCCATCCGCACGCCGACCACCTGAACGGCATCGACGACCTGCGCGCCTTCTGCTACGTGAAGAAGGGGCCGATCACGCTCTACGGCAACGCCTTCACTCTGGACAATATCAAGAGCCGTTTCGACTACGCGCTGCTGCCGCCGTCCAAGATGTGGGACAAGCCGGTGCTGCTGCCGCAGCAGGTGGACGGGCCGGTGGACTGCGGCGGCGTCACGCTGACGCCCGTGCCCATGCAACACGGCTCCTGGCCTTGCCTCGGCTGGCGCGTCGGCGACATGGCCTGGCTGACCGATGTGTCGGACATCCCTGACAGCAGCCTGCCCTTGTTGCAGGGGCTGAAGCTCTTGTTCCTGGACTGCCTGAACCACGACCCCTATCCGTCCCACCTCGGCGTGCGGCAATCCTTTGCCTGGGCCGAGCGCATCGGCGCCGAACGCACGGTGCTGATCCACATGACCCACAGGCTGGAATTCGGCGCGCTCAGCGCCGAATGTCCGCCCGGCGTGGAGGTCGGCTATGACGGCTTGCGCGTTGAGCTGCCGTTTAGCTGATGCCCGTCATGCAAAGAAATCGTTAATAATCAATCGCTTTTATTTCAGGGTTGCAGCGGGATCTTTTGATCCAGCACCGCCACCGCGGTCAGCGCATTGTCCGGGCTGCCGTCCAGCAGCTTGTCGGAATAGCTGAGGTAGGTCAGGGTATTGCGTTTGGCGTCGACGATGCGCACCACCCGCACATGCTTGAAGATGAAGGACGCGCCTTCCTTGAACACCTGCTCCTGCTTGGGCAGCGGCCGCGAGAACTTGATCGCGCCCACCTGGCGGCAGGCCACCGAGAAGCGGGACGGGTCCTTGGCCAGGCCCAGCGCGCCCTTGTAGCCGCCGGTCTTGGCGCGCGAGATATAGCAGGCCACGCCTTGCACCGCCGGGTCGTCGAAAGCTTCCACCACCACCTTGTCGTTGGGGCTGAGCAGCTTGAAGGTGGTGGACACCTCGCCCACTTCCTCGGCCATCGCGGGCGCGGTCAGGCAGGCGAGCAGCAACAGGGCAATCTTGTTCATTCAGGTTCTCCGGCCGCGGGAAAAACGCCGGCCGCGGAGGGCGGCCGGCGGTCAGCGGATGGAAGCGATTGTAGGGAAAGCCGGCCTCCGCCTCAATCGGCAGCCGCTTTGGCGCGGAAGGCCGCCATTTCATCGGCGATGAAGTACTCTATCATCGTGCGGTAAACCGCTGCGGTCAGCGCCGCGTCGGCGCCCAGTTCGCCGGCCAGACGCTCGACGCGGCGCATCACCTGATCGACGCGTTTGCCGCCTTCCACTTCTTCCCGGCTGTGCTTGAACGCCGCCGCCTGGCGCACGTAAAGGCCGCGCTCGGCGATCAGCGCCACCAGCGCGCGGTCGATGCGGTCGATCTGGCCGCGCACCTCTTCCAGATTTTGGCATTGGTAGACTTGTTCCATGCGGTGCTCTCCTCTTAAAAGAGTGTGTTTTCAACGCGGTCTCGCCGACGCGCAGCAGATCGTAAAAAGGCTCTTAGTAGTAGTTCAAGCCCATCGCCGCCTTAACCTCGGCCAGCGTGGCGGCCGCCACTTCGCGCGCGCGCTGGGTGCCGGTCTTCAGCATCGCCATTACCGCCGCCGGATCGCGCGCGTACTGCTCGCGGCGGGCGCGGATCGGCTCCAGCAGGGTCTGCAGGCATTCTTCCAACTGCTTCTTGATCACGGTGTCGCCCAGGCCGCCGCGGCGATAATGCTCCTTCCATTCCGCCACCTGCTCCGTGTCGGAATGGAACACGTCCAGATAGGTGAACACCACATTGCCTTCCACCTGGCCCGGATCGGCCACGCGCAGGTGATTGGGGTCGGTGTACATCATCTTCACCGCCTGGCGGATCTCGTCCGGCGTGGCCGACAAAGTGATGGTGTTGCCCAGCGATTTGGACATCTTGGCCTTGCCGTCGATGCCGGGCAGACGCGAGCCTTGCTCCGGCACCACCGCCCGCGCTTCCACCAGCACCGCCCGATCCACGCTGCCGTTGAAGCGGCGCACGATCTCGTTGGTCTGCTCAATCATCGGAATCTGGTCTTCGCCCACCGGCACGATGCTGGCCTTGAAGGCGGTGATGTCGGCGGCCTGGGCGGCGGGGTAGGTGAGGAAGCCGGCGGGGATGTCGCGCTCGTAGCCGCGCTGCTTGATCTCGTCCTTGATGGTGGGGTTGCGCTCCAGACGCGCCACGGTGACCAGATTGAGATAGTAGGAAGACAGCTCGGTCAGCTCCGGCACCAGGCTCTGGATGAAGACGGTGCTTTTTTCCGGGTCTATGCCCACCGCCAGATAATCCAGCGCCACTTGCAGCACATTGTCGCGGACCTTCAGATAGTTGCCCATATTGTCGGTCAGCGCCTGGGCGTCGGCGAGCAGCAGGAACTGGCGGCAACGGTCTTGCAGGATCACGCGGTTGCGCAGCGAGCCGACGTAGTGGCCCAGATGCAATTGTCCGGTGGTGCGGTCGCCGGTCAGGATGATGTCTTTGGCTGTGATGCTGTCCAGATTCATAACAGTGGTCTCCAGTAAGCTTGAGCTTGTTGGAAACTGCCGATCCGGGGGGAGGAGTACTGCTGGAAACCCTATGCCGCCGTATCGGCAGCTTCCGGGTTTTGGGTATGCAAACGCCGGCGCCGCCTTAGTTCAGGCGCCACCACCAAAAGAAGCTTGCGGATGCGGTTGCGTAGTTCATGGGCTTTATCAGAGCACGGCGGGCAAAGCAGCGTCAAGTGCCGCGTTCACGCCACCACGTGCAACAGGCTGCCGGCCGGCGGCATCAGGTCTTCGGAATAAGGCGAAGCGTCCTTGCGTCCGACCGCGCTCTGGGCCTGGCGCAGCAGCCGCTCGAAAGACTCGCCGCGGGGCGGGGCGTCCCCGTTGAGCGCGGGAGATTGCGGATGAGGGGCTAGGAACTCCGCCATCTCCTTGCGCGGGTCGCTGGCGGCGGCGCGGCTGTCGGTCTTGGCGGCGACGGCGCCCACTTCCTTCAACGGCGAGACAGCGGATCTGGGCGGGGCGGCGATGGCGACGATATGCATCGGAATAGTCCGGCAGTGGATTCAAGATGCCTGTTGGAGAGCGCCTGCTTGCTATATGTTCCGGCCTGAATTGTAAAAAAGTGATAATAAACAAAGTGCTATATGGATATTGGCTGTGGGGTAGGCAGCGCGACGGCATGAAAAAAGCCGGACGATGCCGGCTGTTTTCGGGGCTTGAAGGCTGGGCTTAGCGTCGGTTCAAAGTCCCGCGAGCAAGAGCGAGACAAGGGAAAACCGCTGAGGGAGCGGAATGTATGGGTGCTACGTGAGCATTTCGAAGCGGTGCCCACCGCGCCGCGTCTCACGAAGCGCGGCAGGCAGTGAACAGGTGCTTAGAAGCGTCGGCCCAGCGCCGCCTTATGCATGATGGTGGAGGCGATTTCCTCGATGGACTTGTGGGTGGTGCTGATGAAGGGCACGCCGTGGTGGCGGAACATGGATTCGGCCTCGTTCACCTCGCGGCGGCAATTGTCCATGCTGGCGTATTTGGAGTCCGGCCGGCGCTCGGAGCGGATGTGATGCAAGCGCGCCGGATCGATGGTCAGGCCGAAGATTTTGTCCTTGAACGGCAGCAGCAGCTTGGGCAAGGTCGGGCTGCCCAGGTCTTCCGGCGTCAGCGGGTAGTTGGCGGCGCGGATGCCGTATTGCAGCGCCAGATACAGGCAGGTCGGCGTCTTGCCGGAACGGGACACGCCCACCAGGATCACGTCCGCCTCGTGCAGATCCTTCAATTTGACGCCGTCGTCGTGGTTCAGCGAGAAGTTGACCGCTTCGATGCGGTGATCGTACTTCTCCTCGTTGACCATGCCGTGGGCCTTGCCCACGCTCAGCGAGGCGCGCTGACCGATTTCCTGCTCCAACTGGCCGATGAAGGTATCGAAGAAATCTATCATCACCGCGTTCTCAACCTGCAGCGCGCTGCGCACGTCCGGGTTGATGATGCTGGTGAACACCAGCGGCTTCAGGTGATCGGTTTCCGACACCTGGCGGATGACCTCGGCCAGCGCCTGCGCTTTTTCCACGGTGTCGACGAAGGGAATGGTCTCGCGCTTGAATTCCACGGTGTCGAACTGGGTCAGCAGCGTGTGCCCCAGCGATTCGGCGGTGATGCCGGTGCGATCGGAAACGAAGAAGGCGGAGCGGAGATGGTGGGGCATGCAAACACCTGTATTGCGAGTGAACGAGGCCGGAACCGCGCCTGCCGCGCATTGCTGGGGCGCCCGGGGTTCAAGGGATTCTATACTCTGAAAGGCCGCGAAGAAACCCGCGGCGAGAGCCGGCCAATCATGTAGTGCGTAAATTACACGGTTTTGACAATCATTTTCATCAGGAATGTCCGTCAACTTATTGATTCTGTTGCAATGCTTGTCCTCGTTCGGCCGAAAACCCGTGTTGCGCTGCAAAAGACGCTACGCATCTGGCACGTAATTCGGCTAGAATGCGGCCCTATCGTCCCAATCCAACACAGGAAGTGAAGTGATGGCTGAGAACTACGTCATCTGGTTCGAGAAACTGCGCATGACCGATGTGGAGCAGGTAGGCGGCAAGAACGCCTCCCTTGGTGAAATGATCAGCCAACTGGCTGGCTCCGGGGTTCGCGTCCCGGGGGGCTTTGCCACCACGGCGCAGGCTTACCGGGATTTTCTGCAGCACAACGGCCTGGCCGAAAAGATCAGCGCCGCGCTGGCCAAGCTGGACATCGACGATGTCAGCGAACTGGCCCGAATCGGCAAGGAAATCCGGCAATGGATCATCGATACCCCGTTCCCCGCCAAGCTTGACGCCGATATCAAAGAGGCCTGGGATCAGATGGTGGCCGATGCCGGCGGCGCCGACATCTCCGTTGCAGTCCGTTCCTCCGCCACCGCAGAAGACCTCCCCGACGCCTCGTTCGCAGGCCAGCAAGAAACCTTCCTGAATATCCGCGGCCTTGACAATGTCAAGGATGCGATGAAACACGTTTTCGCCTCCCTCTATAACGACCGCGCCATTTCCTACCGCGTGCACAAAGGCTTTGAGCACGACGTAGTGGCTTTGTCCGCCGGCGTGCAGCGCATGGTGCGTTCCGACTGCGGCGCGGCCGGCGTGATGTTCACCATCGACACCGAATCCGGCTTTGACGACGTGGTGTTCATCACCGCGTCCTACGGCCTGGGCGAAACCGTGGTGCAGGGCGCGGTAAACCCCGACGAATTCTACGTGCACAAGCCGACGCTGAAAGCCGGCCGTCCGGCGGTGCTGCGCAAGACCATGGGCTCCAAGCTGATCAAGATGGAGTTCACCGACGCCTCGCAAGCCGGCCGCTCGGTCAAGACCGTGGACGTGTCCCCGGCGGAGCGCCAGCAATTCTCCATCAGCGACGCCGAAGTGGCTGAACTGGCCGAATACGCGCTGATCATCGAGAAGCACTACGGCCGCCCGATGGACATCGAATGGGGCCGCGACGGCCACGACGGCAAGCTCTACATCCTGCAGGCGCGTCCGGAAACGGTGAAGTCGCAGGAAGACCGCAAGGACACCCTGCGCCGCTATCGCCTGAACAGCAAATCGCAAGTGCTGTGCGAAGGCCGCGCCATTGGTCAGAAGATCGGCCAGGGCGTGGTGCGCACCATCAAGGACGCGTCCGAGATGGACCGCGTCAAGCCGGGCGACGTGCTGGTGACCGACATGACCGACCCGGATTGGGAACCGGTGATGAAACGCGCCGCCGCCATCGTCACCAACCGCGGCGGCCGCACCTGCCACGCGGCCATTATCGCGCGCGAGCTGGGCATCCCGGCCGTGGTGGGCTGCGGCGACGCCACCCAGGTGCTGTCCGAAGGCATGCAGGTGACCGTGTCCTGCGCCGAAGGCGACACCGGCAATATCTACGACGGCCTGCTGGACGTGGAAGTGATCGACCTGGAACTGGACAAGATGCCCAAGGCCCCGGTCAAGATCATGATGAACGTGGGCAATCCGGAACTGGCTTTCGACTTCGCGCAGCTGCCGAACGAAGGCGTGGGCCTGGCGCGCATGGAGTTCGTGATCAACCGTCAGATCGGCATCCACCCGAAAGCGCTGTTGGAGTTCGACAAGCTGCCGGCGGATCTGAAAGCCACCATCAGCGACCGCATCGCCGGTTACGCCAGCCCGGTGGACTTCTACGTGGACAAGATCGCCGAAGGCGTGTCCACCCTGGCCGCGGCTTTCTATCCGAAAAAGGTCATCGTGCGCATGTCCGACTTCAAGTCGAACGAGTACGCCAACCTGATCGGCGGCCAGCTGTACGAGCCGCACGAAGAAAACCCGATGATCGGTTTCCGCGGCGCCGCCCGCTATGTGGCCGAATCCTTCCGCGATTGCTTTGAACTGGAATGCCGCGCCATCAAGAAAGTGCGCGACGTGATGGGTCTGACCAATGTGGAAGTGATGATTCCCTTTGTGCGCACCCTGTCCGAAGCCGAGCAAGTGGTGGAGATCCTGGCCGCCAACGGCCTCAAGCGCGGCGAAAACGGCCTGCGCCTGATCATGATGTGCGAACTGCCGACCAACGCCGTGTTGGCCGACAAGTTCCTGCAGCATTTCGACGGCTTCTCCATCGGCTCCAACGACATGACCCAGCTGACGCTGGGCGTGGACCGCGACTCCGGCGGCCCGATCGCCTCCACCTTCGACGAGCGCAACGAAGCGGTCAAGGTCATGCTGCACATGGCGATCCAGGCCTGCCGCAAGCAGGGCAAGTACATCGGCATCTGCGGCCAAGGCCCGTCGGACCATCCGGACTTCGCCAAGTGGCTGGTGGAAGAGGGCATCGAAACCGTGTCCCTGAACCCGGACACCGTGGTGGAAACCTGGCTGTACCTGGCGCGTGAACTGAACAGCTAATCCCTGTTTCACCGCTTTCAAACCGCCCGCTTGCCGGGCGGTTTTGTTTTGTCCGGCGCTTCTTGCAAGCGGCGGGCGCGGACGCGGGGCTATGCTTGAGCGCATCGATTCATGAACGCCAATAGGAAGCCCGTCATGCAGTTATTTCGTAGCACTCCCGTCAAAGCCTCGTTGGACATCGTCATCCCGCGTTATCTGGACGCCAGGCCGGCCAAGGAGGCCTCCGCGCTGGCCCAAGTGCTGACCGCCTGCTCCAATCGCGCGTTGGAACAAGGCGTGTATCCGGATCTGGGCGCTTTGCGCGCCGATTGCCAGCGCTGGGGCGCCATTGTCGCGGGCAGCCGGCAATTCAATAATCGCCAAGGCGCGGAGCTGGATGGGAAGCTGGATCGCCTGGGCGCGGCGCTCAAGCAATCCTTGCAAGGCATTGAACAACGGATTCAGGCCGAAGGCCGGCACTACGGCGATAGGCTGCAATTGGCCAAGCAAGGCTATGCGGTGGATCTGGAGCCTTCCCGGCGCGTATTGGGCGACAAGCTGGCTTTAAGTTTCGGTTAAGGCTGCCGTGTTGTAATCCAGACATCGACAACACACTAGGAGTCCAAACATGAAAACCATCACCGTTCTGCTCACCGCCGCCGCGCTGTCCCTGCCCTTCGCCGCCCAGGCGGAATTCGCCGGCCCCGGCGTGCCGGCCGCCGTCACCACTGTGGCCGCCGCGCAGAAAGCCGCCGACGACACCCCGGTCACCCTGGAAGGCAAGATCGTTCGTCAGATCGACCACAAGCGTTACGAATTCCGCGACGCCACCGGCTCCATGACGGTGAAGATCAGCCAGAAACGCCTGCCGGCGCAAAAGATCGACCCGAACAGCAAGCTGCGCATCGTCGGCGAAGTGGACAAGGAACTGACGTCGACCAAGGTGGACGCCAAGCTGGTGGAAGTGCTGCCGTAAACCGTTGTCCCCCTGCAACGCGAACGGGCCCGGCGCTGCGCAAGCAGGCCGGGCCCGTGTCGTTATTGGGGGCTTACTGTGACGGCCCTTCGTCCTTCAACTGCTCCTCATGCTCCAGTTCCTGCTGCGCCTCCAGCGCCTGTTCCTCGGCTTCGCGCAGCAAGTGGTTGATCTTGTCGAAGTCGAACAGATCCTGGGTGTTGCGCAGCCGCTCGGCGTAATGAATGGTGTTGCTGCCGTCGGCCAGCAGCAGGGCGGGCGCGGTGTAGCCGCTGAGCGGATATTCTCGGATCAGCACCCCGTAATGTTTGTGGAAATCGCGGCCGCGCAGCGTGGACAGCAGGGTGACGTGGGGCAGGCCGTGCTCGCGCCGGGCCCGCGCCAGCGAAGACGGCGAATCCACGGTGATCACCGCCAGGCTGATTTGCGGCCAGCGCTCCAGGAAACGCCGCGTCTCCTGCAGCAGGTATTGGCCGCCATGCTCGTATTCGTCCAGCGACAGCAGGGTCAAAATCAGCTTGGGCACGCCGCCCAGGCCTTCCAGCGACACGTCCTGCTTGCCGTCGCCCACCAGCATGAAGCTGGGCAGATAGGCGCCCACTTCGGGAAAGTCCCCCTCCACCGGCAACAACTCATCGCCGTATTGCAACATGAAGTCGCTCATTCTCGTCTCCCAATGCCCATGCTTCTATCGTGGACCACGCAGCGGCAAAATCAAGCCGCCGCTGTGCTAAGAGCATAAAAAAAGCCTGCGCGAACGCAGGCTGTAAGGGCTGGGAAAACAAAAGCTTAGGACCGGGCGGCTTCCGCGGCGGCCAGTTGCGCCGGCAGCGGCGCGACGGCCGGCTCCTCCGGCAGCACCGGCTCGCCGGCCAGCACGCGGCGCATGCGTTCTTCGTCCAGCGCCTTCTCCCAGCGCGCCACCACGATGGTGGCCACGCCGTTGCCGATCAGATTGGTGATGGCGCGGGCCTCGGACATGAAGCGGTCGATGCCGATCAGCAGCGCCAGGCCGGATACCGGCAGCTTGCCGCCCAGCGTGGCCAGCGTGGCGGCCAGGGTGATGAAGCCGCCGCCGGTCACCGCCGCCGCGCCCTTGGACGTGAGCAGCAGCACGCCGAGCAGGCCCAGCTCCTCCGCCAGCGTCAGCTCCACATTGGTGGCTTGGGCGATGAAGATGGCTGCCATGGTCAGATAGATGGAGGTGCCGTCCAGATTGAAGGAGTAGCCGGTGGGAATCACCATGCCCACCACCGGTTTGGAGCAGCCCAGGTTTTCCAGCTTCTTCATGATGCCCGGCAGCGCGGACTCGGATGAAGACGTGCCCAATACCAGCAGCAACTCCTCCTTGATGTAAATCAGGAAGCGCCACAGGCTGAAGCCGTTGAGCTTGGCGATGGTGCCCAGCACCACGAAGACGAAGGCGAAACAGGTCAGGTAGACGCAGAGCATCAGGAAACCCAGCTGTTTCAGCGAACCCACGCCGTATTTGCCGATGGTGAAGGCCATCGCGCCGAAGGCGCCGATGGGAGCCAGCTTCATCAGCATATTGATCACGCCGAACAAGGCGTGGGAGAACTCGTCCAGGATGTGGACGATGGTCTTGCCGTTGTCGCCCATCTTGGTCAGCGCCAGGCCCAGCAGCACCGAGAAGGTCAGCACTTGCAGGATTTCGCCGTTGGCGAACGCGCCCACCACCGTATCCGGAATGATGTGCATCAGGAAATCAATGCTGCTCATTTCCTTGGCGTTGGCGGCGTACTTGGCCACCGAGTGCGCGTCCAGCGTGCTGGGGTCCACATTGAGGCCGGCGCCGGGCTTGAGCACATTGACCACCACCAGGCCGATCACCAGCGCCAGCGTGGTGACGGCTTCAAAGTAGAACAGCGCTTTCACGCCCACGCGGCCCACTTCCTTCATATCGCCCATCTTGGCGATGCCCACCACCACGGTGGCGAAGATGATGGGGGCGATCATCATCTTGATCAGTTTGATGAAGGCGTCGCCCAGCGGTTTCATCTTCGCGCCCAGATCGGGAACGAAGGCGCCGAGCATCACGCCGAGGAAAATGGCCAGCAGCACCTGGAAATAAAGGCGCTGGTAGAGGGGGGTTTTGGTCTGCATCGCGGTCCCTGTAGCGTTGTCTGACTTCGGCTCGGGGCGGGCCGAAGTTGTTATGCAATCAAAAGCGGGCTCTTAACGGCCCATGATTGCGGATGCTAGCAAGAGGAAGCGCGGGGACGAATTGCCGATATCCCTATGCGGGATAACCCCAACACGAAGTAAATCGCCGCTGTTGGCCAGCCGTCAGCTTCTATGCTTGGTAAGACGCGTCGTCAGAATTCCGCGGGAGGTATGCCGCCATGAAGCTCGCCTTTGTCCACGCCGCCCTGTTGCTGGGCGCGCTCGCCGTCTGCGGCCGGGCGGAGTCGACATCGCCCCGCATCCGTTTGCTGACCGAGGATTACCCGCCGTTCAACATCGCGTTGGAGGAGGGCAAGATCGGCGGCTTGTCCACCGACATCCTGCGCGAAATGTTCCAGCGCGCGGGCATCCCGTACAGCATGGAGTTGCTGCCCTGGCTGCGCGCCTACGCCATCGCCCAGCAGGAAGACAATAGCTGCGTTTACTCGACTTCGCGCACGCCCAGCCGGGAGAGTCAGTTCAAATGGGTGGGGCCGCTGGTCAGCAACTCCTGGAGCCTGTTCGCCGGCCCTCACAGTCCGGCGGGGGTGGTCGCGCTGGACGACGCGCGCGGCTTCACCATAGGCAGCTACAAGGGCTCGGGGATGTCGCAGTATCTGGCCGATCTGGGTTTCAAGCTGGAGCTGGCGAGAGCGGACGATTTGAACGCCAGAAAGCTGGTGGCCGGCCATATCGACTTTTGGGCCAGCGGCGAGTTCAGCGGCGCCTACATCGCCTCCGCCAACCGGCTGCCCATCCGACTGCTGTTCAGCTTCAACACGGTGCAAATGTATCTGGCCTGCAACCCGGGAATGGATGAGCGCATCGTGCTGAAGCTCAACAAGACGCTGCTCAATATGCAGCGCGACGGCGTGGTGGACACGCTGCGCAAACATTACCGTTAGGCTGGGCCGCCTAGGAGCGCGAAGCTCAGTGGAATTGTTTGATGTAGGACGCCACGCCGCCCAGCAGCATCTCGATCGAGATCGCGGTCAGCACCAGGCCCATCAGCCGTTCCAGCGCGGTGATCGCCTGCTCGCCCAGCAGCTTTTGCAGCTTGCCGGAGAAGAGAAACACCAGCAGCGTCACCAGCATGCAGATGGTCAGCGCCCCCAGCCATTCCAGCATCCGCTCCGGCTCGCGGGTGGACATCAGCAGCACGGTGGCCATCGCCGACGGGCCGGCGATCAGCGGCACGGCGATCGGCACAATGAAGGGCTCGCCGTGCATCTTGTCGCCGCCGAACACGCTGCCCTCGCCGGGGAAGATCATCTTGATGGCGATCAGGAACAGGATCACGCCGCCGGCCACCCGCATCGAATCATCGGTCAGATGCATCAGGTCCAGGAAGTTGCGGCCAAAGAACATGAAGGCGGACAGCACCAGGAAGGCGATCAGGCATTCGCGGTAGACCACGCGGCGGCGGCGTTCCGGCTTGACCTGCTTGAGCGCGGCGATGAACAGCGGAATATTGCCCAGCGGATCGGTGATCAGGATCAGCAGGACGGTGGCGGACAGGAAAGAGGTTTGCATGGTGTGTGCTTGCAGCGTTGAGTGGTGTCAATGGCGCGCAGGCCCTGTGCGTAAGGCTCTGGATTTTTAAGCGCGCGTCCGGGCGGGATTATCTCACGGCGATGCCGAATGGGTTAGTCCGGATTGCGACGGTTTTATTCGTTTGGCTTGCCGCCTCAGTCTGCCCGCCAGGCAGGGCTGGCGGGCGTTGACGAGATCAGCTCAGTTCCTGCAAGGCTTCATAAGCTTGTTGCAAGCGCCGAGCGAAGGGCTCGAGCAGACAATACATCTGCTCGCGCGCCAGATGCTCGATCTCGGACTGGTCCAGCAGCGTCAGCAGCCCGGCCAGCGCGCTGCTGATCTGGCCCAGTTCCAGCGAGGCGGTGTGACAGATGTCGTGGAGGTGTCGGCTGCATTGCGCCAGCCGTTCCAGTTCGGGTTCGCAGAGGCGCTGCGCGTGCAGCTGCTGGATCAGGCGGTCTAGTTCGATGAGGCTGGGGACGGGATTCATGGCTGAGCCTCCGGAAGCGGGGCGCGGGCCGGCGTGTCGCGGGGCGGGGGATAGCTGAACAAGGGTAGAACCAACATGGGGAACGCTCCTTTTTCGTGGTCCGCCTGCGGGCTCGCTCTCAAACGGGCTGGCAGGCGCGTGACGAGGTTGAGAGACCGGGAAAAAGGAAACCGGTAGGCCGTTAAGGCCTCCCCGCCACGGCCCGCCGGATGGCAAGGCAATAGCGTTTCGGACGCGACTGTTACACAGTGGCATCCCCCTTTTTCCTTTATATGGGCTCTCACACCCAGCGCCGTTAAGTGAAACGGCACGCGGCGATTGTTGCCGATGGGCTGGGTGGGGTCAAGCGGCAGCGTCCAGCTGTGCTGTGTTGTCGGTCTTATCCGATGACATTGATTTTGGTACTGATTTATGGTACCAGTTGAGTGTGAAACGAAAACACTTGATCACCTTGCAGTTGATCTTCACGCGTCCAGTCAGCGCCAATATCCGGTGGAGCGATATTGAGGCTTTGTTTCAGGAGCCGGGTGTAGAGCCTATTCACGATCTCGCGAGCTAGAGCGAGACAAGGCGAAAGTGGCTGAGAAAGCGGAATGTACATTTGGTACATGAGCATTTCGAAGCCGGTTTCAACGCCGTATCGCCGACGCGCAGCAGTTCGTGAATAGGGTCTGAGATTGAGGAGCGTGAAGGGAGGGATATCTGCGTTGCCTTATTCGGTGTGGTGAGGGTGTTTCATCGGCCCCATCCTTCTCCGGATACGGACAAGGGAGCGGTGGCCGCAATTAGAAAATGGCTGGAAACCAACGGGGTGACACCATGAAGAATATTCTACAGATTGAAGGCTACCGAGCTGTGATCAGCTATGACCCGGAAATCGACATGTTTCGCGGCGAGTTTCTGGGCTTGAGCGGCGGAGCGGATTTTTATGCAGGCGATGTCGCAAGCCTCAAACGAGAAGCCGAAATATCGCTGCGCGTGTATCTGGACGCATGCCGCGAGAAGGGGCTGCAGCCTCTTAAAACCTATTCGGGAAAATTCAATGTGCGCATTGCGCCGCGCTTGCATGAAATGGCGGCGGCAGCGGCGTCGGCCGAGTCCAAGAGCTTGAACGAATGGGTGGAGGCGGCGATCGAGGAGCGGGCGGAGGCCATGGACCTCAAAACGGCTTAAACACCGCATGGTGCAATCTTGGGGCCTCCGCGGGAGTGCTCCATGAAAAACGGCGAGCCATGGCTCGCCGTTTTGCTGTTCGCGCGCTGTGTTACTCCGCGGCGTGATCGTCCTGCTCGATGGTTTCGGCCTGCTCGCCCGGTTTTTCCTTGCGGGCGCTGCCTTCCACCATATTGATGACGAACAGCCGGCATTGCAGCGAGCCGTTGTACAGCGGGGTGCGGCGCTTGGGCGACAGATGGATCAGCTTGGCCAGGCGCAGGTCGCCGCTGAACAGGTTGGCGTGCCAGCCGGCGAAGTGGGCTTTCAGCCAGTCGCCCAGCAGCGGATACCACTCGGCCAGCTGGTCCAGTTCGTCCATGCGCACGCCGTAGGGCGGGTTGGCTACCAGGATGCCGTTTTCGCCGTTGGGGCGGGCGTCCAGCACGTCCATCGCTTGCAGTTCCACCAGGCCGGAGAGGCCGGCGCGTTCCAAGTTGTCCTTGGCAACGTTGATGATGGCCTGGTCGCGGTCGGAGCCGTTGATCGCCAGCTTGGCCAGCGGTTTTTCCGCGTGCTGGGCGTCCAGCAGCAGTTTTTCCCAGCTGGCGGAATCGAAGCCGCGCAGTTTCTGGAAGGCGAATTTGCGTTGGCGGCCCGGCGCGCGGTTCAGCGCGATGTCGGCGGCTTCCACCAGGAAGGTGCCGCTGCCGCACATCGGGTCCAGCAGCGGCTGGCTGCCGTTGTAGCCGGTCAGCATCAGGATGCCGGCGGCCAGGTTTTCACGCAGCGGCGCGTCGCCGGTTTCCTGGCGCCAGCCGCGCTTGAACAGCGGTTCGCCGCTGGTGTCCAGGTAGATGGTGGCGCTGTCTTCGGTCAGGAAGACGTGGACGCGCACGTCCGGGTGGCGGGTGTCGACATTGGGCCGGCCCAGCTGAGCCTGGCGGAAGCGGTCGCAGATCGCGTCCTTCACCTTCAGCGAGATGAAGTCCAGGCTCTTGAAGTGGCAGCGGATGGCGTCGGTCTTCAGCTTGATGCTGTTGGACACGTCGAACCAGCGCGGCCAGTCCACATTCATCGCCAGGCGGTAGATGTCTTGTTCATTGCGGTAGCCGCCCTGGGCCAGTTGCAGCAGCACGCGGCTGGCGGTGCGGCTGTGCAGGTTGGCCGCCATCAGCAGATCGCGGTCGCCGGCGAAGGCCACGCCGCCGTCGGCGGTGGCGATGTCGCGCGCGCCCAGGCCGCGCAACTCGTCGGCCAGGATGGCTTCCAGGCCGCGCGGGCAGGGGGCGAACAAGGACAGCACGCTGTCGCGCACCTGGGTCAGGCTCGGGGCCTGGCGTTCGGTCGGCGCGTGGCGCGGCGCGTCGGCGTGGCGATGCTCGCCGCGGGTTTCCACGCGGTGCTGGTCGCCCAGCGGTTTCAGGCTGCCGGCGCCCGGCTTGCCGAACAACTGACGGGCTTCGCCTTCGCGACGCTCGTGGCGCGGGCGCTCTTCCTGTTGCCAGCTTTGGCGCGGCGCGCGTTCGGCGTCGTCGCGGTAGGACGGCTTGCTGAACAGCTTGCGCGTGCCGCCTTCGCTACGCTCGGCCGGTTCGCCTTGCGGACGGTCCTGGCGCGGCGCTGGTTCGGCGTCGTCGCGGTGGCTGCGGTTGTCGCGTTCGGCGGATTTGCCGAACAGTTTGCGCGGCGCTTGTTCGGTGTCGTCGCGGCGGAAACGGTTGTCGCGGTCGCCGTGCTCGCGTTCCTGCCACGGTTTGCGCGGCGCGTGTTCGGCGTCGTCGCGGCGGAAACGGTTGTCGCGGTCGCCGTGCTCGCGCTCCTGCCACGGCTTGCGCGGCGCTTGCTCGGCGTCGTCGCGGCGGAAACGGTTGTCGCGGTCGCCGTGCTGGCGTTCCTGCCAGGGTTTGCGCGGCGCGTGTTCGGCGTCATCACGCTGGAAGCGCTGGTCGCGGTCGCCGTGCTGGCGTTCTTGCCACGGTTTGCGCGGCGCCTGCTCGGCGTCGTCGCGGCGGAAGTTGTTGTCGCGATTGGCCGGCTTGCCGAACAGTTTGCGCGGACCCTCTTCGCGCTGCTCGCTGTGCTGGCGTTCCTGCCAAGGCTTGCGCGGCGCCTGTTCGGCGTCGTCGCGGCGGAAGCGCTGTTCGCGATCGCTGGAAGGATTGAACGGCTTGCGCGGCTGATCGACATGGCGTTCGCCGTCGCGTTGCTGCCAGCGCGGCTTGCCCTGCGGCGCGCCTTGTTCGCCGTCCCGCTCCAGATGCAGCGGTTTGCGGCCGGACGGGCCGCGGTCGCGGCTATACGGTTTGCGTTCCGGCTCCACGTCCGCGGCGGCGTTCAGCGGCTTGCGGCCGGATGGGCCGCGGTCGCGGCTGTAGTCGCGCGGTTCGCGGTCTTCGCGGTGATGGAAGGGCTTCTTGGGGCCGCTGCCTTGCGGGCGTTCTTCGCCGTCGCGGGCGAAGCTGCGCGGCTGCCAGTTGTTGCCGCGCTCTTTATTGAAGCGATCCTTATTGAAGCTGTCTTGGCCTTCGTTGCGCTCAAAGCGCTGCTGGCCTTGCGGCCGGCGGTCGTTGCCATACGGCTTGTCGCGCCCGGCCTGTTGGTCGCGTCCCTGATAGGGGCCGCGCTTGCCGCCGTCGCGCGGGCCTTGTCCCTGTCCTGGGCCGCGGTCTTGCCAATTGGGCTTGGCGTTGCCCGGACGCGGGCCGGAATAGGGCGCGCGCGGCGCGGCGTCGGCCGAAGGCGCTTTCTTCTGGATCACGGGGCTTTTGCCGGCCGGGCTGTCTCCGCCTGCCGGCGAACTGGCCTCATTGTCGCGGCTATTGAATTCGCGGCGCATATTGGCACGCTGGCGGGAACGGAAACTGGACATGGAACTTCCTTGAGTAAGCAGACTTTTAAGCAATTCTTTGATTTTAACTTATTTGTCCGGAGGCTGCTTGGTGACAGCGAGGCTTTCCGCTACCATATCCGGTTCGATTCAAGATGATAGACGATGCTGCACAGCTCCTTCGCCGCGCGCCTGACCGCCTGGCAAAAAACGCATGGACGCCATGATCTGCCGTGGCAGGTCAGCGACCCGTACCGGATCTGGCTGTCCGAGATCATGCTGCAACAGACTCAGGTCAAAAGCGTGCTGGAATATTACCCGCGCTTCCTCGCCCGCTTTCCGGACGTGACGGCGCTGGCCGCCGCGCCGCAGGAAGACGTGCTGGCCTTGTGGAGCGGCCTGGGCTATTACAGCCGGGCGCGCAATCTGCACAAGGCGGCGCAAATGGTGATGGCCGAGTTTGGCGGCCGCTTTCCGGCCGAGCGCCAGCAACTGGAGCGCCTGCCCGGCGTGGGGCGTTCCACCGCCGCGGCGATTGCTTCTTTCGCTTTCGGCCGGCGGGAAACCATTCTGGACGGCAACGTCAAGCGCGTGCTGACCCGTTGCTTCGGCATCGACGGCTTCCCCGGCGAGAAGCCGGTGGAACAACGTTTGTGGCGATTGGCCGAAGCGTTGCTGCCGCAGGATGCGGCGCTGATGAGCGCCTACACTCAAGGTTTGATGGACCTGGGCGCCACGGTGTGCAGCCGCGGCAAACCGGCCTGTACCGTCTGTCCCATGGTGGACGGCTGCGCGGCGGCGCGCGAGGGCCGCACCGGCGAGCTGCCGACGCCGCGGCCGAAGAAGACGGTGCCCACGCGCCATACGGTGATGTTGCTGGCCACCCATGGCGACAAGGTGTGGCTGCTGCGGCGGCCGCCCAGCGGCATTTGGGGCGGTTTGCTGTCCTTGCCGGAGTTTGAGACTTCGTTGCAGATCGAGGACTGGCTGGCGCGCAACGGCCACGGCGACGTGTTGCCGGCCTGGCCGGAACTGGAGCATGTGTTTACGCATTACCGATTGATCATTACGCCGGTGCCGCTGCGCTTGGATGCGTTGCGCGCGGAGGCGGCGATGGAGGACAGCGGGCAGTGGCTGCCCTTGTCCGCCGCCCCGGACGCCGGGGTGCCGGCGCCGGTGCGCCGGCTGTTGTTGCGTTTGGCCGAGTAGCCGAGCGCTGTCGAAACACGATTTGATTGAGTTACTGGGTTGATATGGTTTCCGTAGTTCGTTCGATGGCTGACACCCTGGCAGACGCGGCCAATCCGCAACGCTGGCTGGAGGGCTTGTCTTCTTCGCTGAGCGGAGAAGAGCAGGCGATGCTCACTCGCGCCTTGGACGAGGCGCGCGCCTTGTACTGCGGCAAGACCATGGCCCAGACCGGCGAGGACTTGTTCAGTCACGCGGTGGCCGCCGCCGCCATCGTGGCGGATCTGAATCTGTTGCCGGACGCCATCGTCGCCACCTTGATGTTCGCCGCTTCGGATTACCGCGAGGACTGGCAGCCCTGGCTCTGCGAAACCTTCAATCCCACGGTGGCGGTGCTGGTGGAGGGGGTCAACGGCGTGCGCCGCATCACCGAGCTGGCGCGCATCGACAAGCTGTCCACGCCGGAAGAGCGCGCGCGCCAGGCGGAAACCATGCGCAAGATGCTGCTGGCCATGGTGGCCGACATCCGCGTGGTGCTGATCAAGCTGGCCTGGCGCACCCAGACCATGCACTACCTGGCCGAGGTGGAGGATGAGACGGTGCGCCGCCGCATCGCCACCGAGACCCTGGATCTGTTCGCGCCGCTGGCCAACCGCCTGGGGGTGTGGCAGATCAAGTGGGAGCTGGAGGACCTGGGCTTCCGCCATACCGAGCCGGACAGCTACAAGCGCATCGCCAAATTATTGGACGAGCGCCGGCTGGAGCGCATCGACTATATCGACCGGCTGCTGGACACCCTGCGCGCGGAGCTGAAGAACGCCGGCGTCAAGGCGGAGGTAGCCGGCCGGCCCAAGCACATCTTCTCCATCTGGAAGAAGATGAAGAAGAAAAAGCTGGATTTCTCCGAGCTCTACGACATCCGCGCGGTGCGCATCCTGGTGGAGCGGCTGCCGGACTGCTATACGGCGCTGGGCATCATTCACGGCACCTGGCAGCCGATTCCCGGCGAGTTCGACGACTACATCTCCCATCCCAAGGCCAATAATTACCGCAGCCTGCACACCGCGGTGATCGGGCCGGAGGACAAGGCGGTGGAGGTGCAGATCCGCACCTTCGAGATGCACGAGCACGCCGAGTTCGGCGTGGCCGCGCATTGGCGCTACAAGGAGGGCGGCAAGGGCGACGCGGCCTATGAGGAGAAAATCTCCTGGCTGCGCCAGTTGCTGGACTGGCGCGAGGAGATGTCGGACCGCGAGGGCCTGGCCGAGGCGTTCAAGACCGAGCTGTTCGCCGACACCATCTATGTGCTGACGCCGCAGGGCCGGGTGATGGCCTTGCCGTTTGGCGCCACCCCCATCGATTTCGCCTATTCGGTGCACACCAATCTGGGCCATCGCTGCCGCGGAGCCAAGGTGGAGGGGCAGATCGTGCCCTTGTCCACGCCGCTGCAAAACGGCCAGCGGGTGGAGATCATCACCGCCAAGGAGGGCGGGCCGTCGGTGAACTGGCTGCACGACGGCTGGGTGAAGAGCCATCGCGCCATTTCCAAGATCCGCCAGCACATCCGCCTGCTCAACGCCGACACCGTGCGCGAGACCGGCAAGATGTTGTTCGAGCGCGAGCTGGCGCGCCACAGCCATATGCAGCCTAATCTGGGCGCGTTGGCGGAGAAGCTGGGCTACGACAAGCTGGAGGAAGTGTACGGCGCGCTGGGCCACGGCGAGCTGACCACGCGCGTGGTGTCCAACGCCATCGTCAGCTTCGCGCCGCCGCCGCCGGCGGACGTGGCGCCGGAAAGCCTGGTCAAGGCCAGCAAGGGCGGCCATGACGCGGGCGGCGTGTTGATCGAGGGCGTGGACAATCTGATGACGGTGCTGGCCAAGTGCTGCAAGCCGGCGCCGCCGGACGGGGTGATGGGCTTCGTCACCAAGGGGCGCGGCATTTCCATTCACCGCACGAGCTGCCTGACGCTGAAAAAACTGTCGGTGGAAGCGCCGGAGCGGCTGATCGCCGCGGAATGGGGCGACCAGCGCAGCAGCGTCTTCCCCATCGACATCGAAATCATCGCCATGGACCGGCCCGGCCTGCTGCGCGATCTGTCCGATGTGCTGTCGCGCGAGAAGCTGAACCTGATCGGCGTCAACACCCTGTCGCGAGACACTCGCGCCCGCATGCGTTTCACCGTGGAGGTGCGCCAGGTGCAGGACATCAGCCGGGTGCTGTCGCGGATGATGGAGTTGAGCGGGGTGCAGGAGGCGCGGCGTTTGTAAGAACCTGTTCAAAGCCTGCTGCGCTTCGGCGATACGGTGTTGAAAACAACTTCGAAATGCTCATGTACCGCTTGTACATTCCGCTTTCTCAGCCGCAATGCCTTGTCTCGCTCTTGCTCGCGAGATCGTAAACACGTTCTAAGGCGCGGCCGAGTTTGCGTTGGCACAAGTTCACTGTGGCTGTGCATTGCTTTGACTTAAAGAAATTTTCATAATGGTTTTTTTGCGCCGCCGCCCGCCGGCGGCGCTGAAGTTTTGGAACGCTTGGCGAGCGCGCCTGGCCGTTCAATTTTGAAAGGTTTGTTAGCTCATGTCCGAACTGATCGCCGCGGCCCGCCGCGCCCTGTTCCTGATGGATCTCACCACGCTGAACGACGACGACACCAACGACAAGGTCGCCGCGCTGTGCCGCAAGGCCAAGAGCGACGCCGGTACCGTGGCTGCGGTCTGCGTGTATCCGCGCTTCGTGCCCATCGCCAAGAAAACCCTGCGCGAGGCCGGCTGCCCCGAGGTCAAAGTGGCCACCGTCACCAACTTCCCGGCCGGCGATGAGGACATCGCCGTCGCGGTGGCGGAAACCCGCGCCGCGATCGCCTACGGCGCGGACGAAGTCGACGTGGTGTTTCCGTACCGCGCGCTGATGGCCGGTAACCGCGAGGTGGGCGCGCAACTGGTGGCGGCCTGCAAGGACGCCTGCGAAGGCAAGACGCTGAAAGTCATCATTGAGAGCGGCGAGCTGAAGGACGAGGCGCTGATCCGCGAGGCCAGCCTGATCTCGATCCAGGCCGGCGCCGATTTCATCAAGACCTCCACCGGCAAGGTGCCGGTGAACGCCACGCTGGAAGCGGCCGGCGTGATGCTGTCCGCCATCCGCGAAACCGGCGGCGCTTGCGGCTTCAAGGCCGCAGGCGGCGTGCGCACCGCGGCCGAGGCGGCGGAATACCTGGACTTGGCCGAGCATCTGCTGGGCGCGGGTTGGGTGAGCGCCGAGCGCTTCCGTTTCGGCGCTTCCGGCCTGCTGGGCAATTTGCAGGCGGAGATTGAAGGGGGCGAGGTCAAGCCGATCAGCGGCTATTGATCGCTCGCTGTTTCAAACAATGGCCGTGGCGTGGGTCCCGGCCATTATTTATTGCTCGCGGCGCGTTTCGCCGCGGCAGGCGCAAGGCAGGGAGAATGCCATGTTTTTGCCTCAGGAAATCATTCGCAAGAAACGCGACGGCCAGGCGCTGTCGCAACAGGACATCCAGCAGTTCGTCGCCGGCATCACCGACGGCAGCGTGGCGGACAGCCAAATCTCCGCGCTGACCATGGCGGTGTACTTCAACGGCATGGCGCTGGAAGAAAACGTGCACATGGCGCTGGCGATGCGCGACTCCGGCCGCCGCATGCACTGGGGCGATCTCAACCTGCCCGGCCCGGTGGTGGACAAGCATTCCACCGGCGGCGTCGGCGATGTGGTGTCGCTGATGTTGGGGCCCATGGTGGCCGCCTGCGGCGGCTTCGTGCCGATGATCTCCGGCCGCGGCCTGGGCCATACCGGCGGCACGCTGGACAAACTGTCGGCGATTCCCGGCTACAACCCCTTCCCCAGCCCGGACGAGTTCCGCCGCGTGGTCAAGGACGTGGGCGTGGCCATCATCGGTCAGACTTCTGACCTGGCGCCGGCCGACCGCCGCGTTTACGCGGTGCGCGACGTGACTGCGACGGTGGAATCGGTGGCGATGATCACCGCGTCCATCCTGTCCAAGAAACTGGCAGCCGGCCTGGACGCCCTGGTGATGGACGTGAAGGCCGGCACCGGCGCCTTCATGCCGACGATGGAGAAATCCGTGGAGCTGGCCGAGCGCATTGTCAAGGTGGGCAACGGCGCCGGCGTGGCCACCAGCGCGCTGATCACCGAAATGAGCCAGCCCCTGGCCTGGACCGCCGGCAACAGTATAGAAACCCGCGAGGCGGTGCGTTATCTGAAGGGCGACGAGCGCAATCCGCGCTTGCATGAGGTCACCATGGCGCTGTGCGCCGAAATGCTGGTGGTGGGCAAGCTGGCCAAGGACGAGGCCGAGGCGCGCGACAAGCTGCAGACCGCATTGGATTCCGGCCGCGCCGCCGAGATCTTCGGCCGCATGGTGGCCGCGCTGGGCGGCCCGGCCGACTTCATGGAGAACTATGATTCCCATATGGCGGCCGCGCCCATCGTGCGCCCGGTGTTTGCGGAACGCGCCGGCTTCGTCGGCGGCATGGACACCCGCGGCATCGGCATGGCGGTGTGCGCGCTGGGCGGCGGACGCCGCCTGCCCAGCGACGAGCTGGACTTCCGCGTTGGTCTGTCCCGCTTCGTCGAGCTGGGCCAGCGCATCGACGCCGGCGCGCCCTTGGCTTATATTCATGCGGCCGACGAAAACAGCTTCGCCGACGCGGAGCGCCGCCTCAAGGCGGCGATCCAACTGGCAGACGCGGCACCTTCCGCGCTGCCGCTGGTCTATCAGAAGATTCGCCAGCAGTAATCCCGGAGCGGCAATATGAAACGAGCCATCATTCTGATTCTGGACTCGCTGGGCATCGGCGCCGCCGCCGACGCCCCGCAGTTCGGCGACGCCGGCAGCAATACGCTGGGCCACATCGCCATGGAGGCGGCCGCCGGCCGCGCCAACGTCGGCCGTCACGGCGCGCTGACCCTGCCCAATCTGTCCCGCATGGGCTTGGGCCACGCCTGCCGCTTGTCCTCCGGCTATTTCCCGGAAGGCATGGACCCGGCCGAGCCGGTGGCGGCTTACGGCTATGCGCGCGAGCTGTCCAGCGGCAAGGACACGCCGTCCGGCCATTGGGAAATCGCCGGTGTGCCGGTGCTGTTCGACTGGGGCTATTTCAGCGATCACGACAACAGCTTCCCGCAGGAGCTGCTGGACGCCATCGTCGCCAAGGCGGAGCTGCCCGGCTATCTGGGCAACTGCCACGCCTCCGGCACCGAGATTCTGGACCGTCTGGGCGAGGAGCATATGAAGAGCGGCAAGCCCATCTTCTACACCTCGGCGGATTCGGTGTTCCAGATCGCCTGTCATGAAGAGACGTTCGGGCTGGAACGGCTGTATCAGCTGTGCAAGATCACCCGCGAACTGCTGGAGCCCTACAATATCGGCCGCGTCATCGCGCGGCCCTTTGTGGGCGAGGGCAAGGGCCAGTTCGTGCGCACCGGCAACCGCAAGGACCTGGCGGTGGAACCGCCGGCGACCACGGTGCTGGAAAAGCTGGCCAAGGCCGGCGGCGACGTGGTGTCCATCGGCAAGATCGCCGACATCTACGCCCATGTCGGCATCACCCACAAGCACAAGGCCACCGGCTTCGACCAGCTGTGGGACGCCACCTTGGGCGCGATGCGCGACCATGGCGAACGCCCGGCCATCATCATGGCCAACTTCGTCGACTTCGACTCCAGCTACGGCCACCGCCGCGACACCGCCGGCTACGCCCGCGCGCTGGAGGAGTTCGACGCGCGGCTGCCGGAAGTGATGGCGGCGCTGGGCGACGACGATATCCTGATCCTGTCCGCCGACCACGGTTGCGACCCCACCTGGGAAGGCACGGACCATACCCGCGAACATATTCCGGTGCTGTGCTACGGCAAGAAGGTGCCGGCGGGCTCGCTGGGCGAGCGCGCCACCTTCGCCGACATCGGCCAGACCGTGGCGGCCCACCTGGGCCTGAGCCCTATGGATTACGGCCAGTCCTTCCTGTGAGGCGAGGCTGAATGACGCACGCCCCGGCGTCTGTGCGCCGGGGCTCTTTTGAATCTGGAGACTAAAGACGATGGCGACCCCGCATATCAACGCCCAGCCGGGCGATTTTGCCGAAACCGTATTGATGCCCGGCGATCCGCTGCGCGCCAAGATGATCGCGGAAACCTTCCTGGAAGACGCCAAGCTGGTGACCACGGTGCGCAATGTGTTCGGCTACACCGGCACTTACCAGGGCAAGCGTCTGTCGGTGATGGCCCACGGCATGGGCATTCCGTCCGCCAGCATCTACACCACCGAGCTGATCAAGGACTACGGCGTCAAGAACATCATCCGCATCGGTTCCTGCGGCGCGGTGACGCCGGACATCAAGCTGCGCGAACTGTTCGTCGCCATGGGCGCGTCCACCGACAGCAAGGTCAACCGCATGCGCTTCAACGACCACGACTACGCCGCCATCGCCGATTACGGCCTGCTGCGCGCCGTGGTGGACACCGCGGCGGAGCAGGGCAAGCCGGTGACGGTGGGCAATGTGTTCTCCGCCGACCTGTTCTACGGCGTTCAGCCCAATATGCTGGAAGTGCTGGACAAGATGCAGGTCAAGGTGATCGAGATGGAACTGGCCGGCATCTACAGTGTGGCTGCGCAATACGGCGCGCGCGCGGTGGGCATTCTGACCGTGTCCGACATCATCCCCACCGGCGAGGCCACCAGCGCCGAAGAGCGTCAAACCACTTTCCGCGACATGATGGAAGTGGCTTTGGCGGCGGCGATCAAGCTGTAAGCCTTTACCGATTGTCAGACAGCATGGCGGGGGCTGGGCTCCCGCCATAGCGTTGCCAGGCGGGGAAATCAGGGTGAAAAATGAAATCGCCTTATTTTTTCCTTGCAGTGCCGCAGTGCTTTTGTCCTTGATTTAACAGAGACTCCAGCCAGATGTGGCGTAAAAAGCCACGCTTTATAGTGCAATGCACAAAAAGCCTTGCAATGAAGCAAACCTATGCAGATAATGAAACCTGCATCAGGACGTGGCATGCAAAGTGTGCGTTTTGGTGTTGTCTCCTCCATCCTCCTTCTTTAGGTGGAACTTGGCGCAACAAAGCTAGATGTTGCGCTTTTTTTTTGCCCCGCCGCCGCTAACCCCCTTATTCCACCTGCATTTTCCCCTCTGCGCGAGCACCGCCGTCAAGTAGCCGGATTTCTGTTGTCTCACAAGGGTTTGACAGCTGGATCGGGGCTGTAATAGAATCCGTAACTTTCAAGAATTACGATGGAAGAGTTCCATGAAGACCTTTTCTGCCAAGCCGCATGAGGTTAAACGCGACTGGTTTGTGGTCGATGCCAACGACAAGGTTTTGGGCCGCCTCGCCGCTGAGATCGCCCGTCGCCTGCGTGGCAAGCACAAGCCGGAATACACCCCGCACGTAGATACCGGCGATTTCATCGTCGTGGTCAACGTCGAGAAGCTGCGCGTTACCGGTGCCAAGGCACAAGACAAGAAGTACTACCGTCACTCCGGCTACCCGGGTGGTATCTACGAGCGCAGCTTCACCGAACTGCAAGACAAGTTCCCTGAGCGCGTTCTGGAAAAAGCCGTTAAAGGCATGCTGCCGAAGGGCCCGCTGGGTTACGCCATGATCAAGAAGCTCAAGGTGTACTCCGGTTCCGAGCATCCGCACACTGCTCAACAGCCGAAAGTGCTGGAAATCTGATTTTAAGGCGTAGAAATGAACGGTAAATACTACTACGGCACCGGCCGTCGCAAGAGCTCCGTTGCTCGCGTGTTCATGCAAAAGGGCTCGGGCCAGATCATCGTTAACGGCAAGCCCGTTGATGAATATTTCGCTCGTGAAACCGGCCGCATGGTAATCCGCCAGCCGCTGGCGCTGACCGAAAACCTCGAGTCCTTCGACATCAAGGTGAACGTTGTCGGCGGCGGCGAAACCGGCCAAGCCGGCGCGATCCGTCACGGCATCACCCGCGCGCTGATCGACTTCGACACCGCGTTGAAGCCGGCTCTGTCCGCTGCTGGTTACGTGACCCGCGACGCTCGTGAAGTTGAGCGTAAAAAAGTCGGCCTGCGCAAAGCTCGCCGCGCCAAGCAGTTCTCCAAGCGTTAATTCGCCGAATTCTGTTTTCAAGAAAACCGCCTGCGTTTGCCAGGCGGTTTTTTCTTGCCTGTCGTTTCTCCGCTTCCATCCCATCCATATTGCAAGGCAGCATCGCAGTGCCTACACTGTCGTTTTTGCGACGCGCTTTTACATAAAGGAATGGGCATGATCAAGGTGGGAATCGTCGGGGGCACCGGCTACACGGGTGTCGAACTGCTGCGCTTGCTGGCGGGCCATCCGTCGGCGCGCGTGACCGCGGTCACCTCGCGCAAGGAGGCCGGCATGAAAGTGGCCGACCTGTTCCCCAGCTTGCGAGGCCGCATCGATCTGGCCTTCTCCACGCCCGACGAAGCGCGCTTGCGGGATTGCGATGTGGTGTTTTTCGCCACACCCAACGGCATTGCGATGAACGAGGCGCGAGAATTGCTGGCCGCCGGCGTGCGGGTGGTGGATCTGGCCGCCGATTACCGGATCCGGGACGTCGCCGAATGGGAAAAATGGTACGGCATGAGCCATGGTTCGCCGGACCTGGTGGCCGAAGCGGTGTACGGTCTGCCGGAAATCAACCGCGAGGCCATCCGCGGCGCGCGGCTGGTGGCGAATCCGGGCTGCTATCCGACCGCGGTGCAATTGGGCTTCCTGCCCTTGATCGAAGCCGGCGCGGTGGAGCTTTCCAGCCTGATCGCCGATTGCAAGTCGGGCGTGTCCGGCGCAGGGCGCAAGGCGGAGGTGGGCGCCTTGCTGGCCGAGGCGGGAGATTCCTTCAAGGCTTACGGCGTGTCCGGTCACCGGCATTTGCCTGAAATCCGCCAGGGCCTGGGCCGGGCGGCCGCGCTGCCGGTGGGCCTGACCTTCGTGCCGCACCTGACGCCGATGATACGCGGCATCCACGCCACGCTTTACGCGCGGCTGAAGGCCGACGTGGACGTGCAGGCGTTGTTCGAGCGCCGCTACGAGGGCGAGCACTTCGTCGACGTGCTGCCGGCCGGCAGCCACCCGGAGACGCGCTCGGTGCGCGGCGCCAATGTCTGCCGCATCGCCGCGCACAGGCCGCAGGGCGGGGATACCGTGGTGGTGTTGTCGGTGATAGACAATCTGGTCAAGGGCGCGGCCGGCCAGGCGGTGCAGAACATGAACCTGATGTTCGGCCAGCCGGAGCGGGCCGGACTGGACATCGTTCCCTTGCTGCCTTGAGGCGTCGGCGCATGCCCGGAAAGAACTAGTTCGCTTGAAGACTCGCCATCGGCCCCAATATCCGACTAAAATAGTGGGTGAATGCCGCTCTGCCGGCTTTAGAAGGGGTTTGAGAAACCGCAGCGCGCACGCAGCCAGGCCGCTAGCGGACCGTTGGCGGGTTTCTCAAGGCCCCGGAACTGAATTGCGAGGTTTGACATGACTACTGCTGCAACTGAAATGCCGTCCCCGATCAACTTCAGCGCAAGCGCTTGTTCCAAGGTGCAGGAGCTGATCGCCGAGGAAGGCAATCCCGATCTGAAACTGCGCGTCTTCGTGACCGGCGGCGGCTGCTCCGGCTTCCAATACGGTTTCACATTTGACGAAATTGCAAATGAAGACGATACCGCTATAGAGAGACAAGGCGTGACCTTCCTGGTGGATCCGATGAGCTACCAGTACCTGGTCGGCGCCGAAATCGATTATCAGGAAAGCCTGGAGGGCTCCCAGTTCGTGATCCGCAATCCGAACGCCACCACCACCTGCGGTTGTGGTTCGTCGTTCTCGGTGTGATCCGGACGCGGTAGAATACAGGCTCGGGCTTTTGCCCGGGCCTTTTTTATGGGGACAACAAAATGAATAAGCCGCCACCCGTCGTCTTGCCGAAGATCGAATTCACCCGTGAGTTCGCGTTTAGCGACGCCGACTTCGAGCGCATTCGCAAACTGATCTACAAGGAAGCGGGCATTTCGTTGAACCCGTCGAAGAAAGACATGGTTTACGGCCGCCTGGTGCGTCGCATCCGCGAACTGAAGCTGCCCGGCTTCGCCGCCTACGTCGATTTCCTGGAGTCGATCAGCGGCAAGCGCGAGTTCGAACAGTTCGTTAACGCGCTGACCACCAATCTGACTTTCTTCTTCCGCGAAGAACACCATTTCCCGCTGCTGGCCGAGCATCTTAAGAAAAAAGCGACGGCCGGCGGAGAACTGGCGATCTGGTGCGCGGCCTCGTCCACCGGCGAAGAGCCGTACTCGCTGGCGATCACCGCGCTGGAGGCGGTGCCGGGCGCGCGTATCAGCGTGTTGGCCACGGACTTGGACACCAGCGTGCTGGAAACCGGCCGCAAGGGCATTTACGCCGCCGACAAGGTGGCGCGCCTGCCGCCGGGCTACGCCGCCAAGTATTTCGACAAGCAGCCGGACGGCAGCTTCCAGGCCAAGGCCCAGCTGCGCAATATGATCACCTTCCAGCGTTTGAACCTGGTGGAGAGCAACTGGTCGGTCAAGCGCCAGTTCGACGCCATTTTCTGCCGCAATGTGATGATTTATTTCGACCGCGACACTCAGTTCGGCGTGCTCAAGCGCTTTGCGCCGTTGCTGAAGCCGGACGGCCTGCTCTTCGTCGGTCATTCCGAGAATTTCTATTTCGCGTCGGACTATTTCCATCTGCGCGGCAAGACGGTTTACGAGCACGCGAAGAAGCCGTAACGGCAGATCGCGGCTGGCACGGCCAATGGGCAAGCGGGTCTTGCCCATTGGCTTTTGTGGAGAGTCGATGCGAGTAGTTGTCCTGGGCGCCGGCGTCATCGGCGTATCCACCGCCTGGTTTTTGGCGGAGAAGGGCCACCAGGTGGTGGTGGTGGACCGCGCCAGCGGCGCGGCGAGAGAAACCAGTTTCGCCAACGGCGGCCAGATTTCAGTCAGCCAGTCCGAGCCTTGGGCCAATCCGCGCGCGCCGTGGCGGGTGTTGCGCTGGCTGTTGCGCGACGACGCGCCGCTGCTGTTCCGGCCGCGGCTGGATGCGCAGCAATGGCGCTGGGGCCTGGATTTCCTGCGCGAATGCCTGCCGGGACGCAGCCAGCGCAATATGCGCCAGATGGTGGCGCTGGGCTTGTACAGCCGCGACACGCTGCGCGGTTTGCGCCGGGAACTGGGCATCGATTACCAGCAATTGCAGCGGGGCATTCTGACCCTGCTGTTCTCCGATGCGGAACGGGCCCAGGCCCAGGCCGGCTGCGCGCGGCTGCAAGCGCTGGGCGTGGAGAAAAGCCTGCTGACGCCGTTGCAGGCGCTGGAGCGGGAGCCGGCCTTGGCGCGCATTCTGCCTGAACTGAGCGGGGCGTGCTGGAGCCCGGACGACGAATCCGGCAATGTCCATCTCTTCACCGTCGCCCTGGCCCAGGCTTGCGCTATGCGGGGCGTGGAGTTCCGCTTCCAGACCCGGGTCAACGCGCTGGAGCGCGCGGACGGGGAGGTGAGCGGCGTCTCCGTCACCGCTGCCGACGGCGCTTACGAGCGGCTAGAGGCGGACGCCTATGTCTTGGCGCTAGGTTCTTATTCTCCCTTGTTGGCGGCGCAGGCCGGCTTGCGCTTGCCGGTGTACCCGGCCAAGGGTTATTCCGCCACTCTGCCGATTCTGGACGCCGCCGCCGCGCCGCTGACCAGCATTACCGACGAAGCCCACAAGGTGGTGGTGTCGCGGCTGGGCGACGAGCTGCGCATCGCCGGCACCGCCGAATTGTCCGGTTATTCCACCCATCTGGAGCCGCGGCGTTGCGACTTGCTGTTGCAGCGCGGCCGCGCCTTGTTCGGCGACGCCTGCGACTGGGAGCGCGCGCGTTTCTGGAGCGGCCTGCGGCCGGCCACCCCGGGCAATGTGCCGCTGATCGGCCCCAGCCGCTTGCGGCGCTTGTATCTGAACACCGGCCACGGCACCTTGGGCTGGACCGAGGGCGCCGGCTCCGGGCGGGCGCTGGCCGAGATCATCAGCGGTGAAACGCCGGCGCTGGATTTCGCGTTCTGCCGCGCCTGAGCGATAGGTTGAACTGAAGCGAGCCGATGCCCGACGCATGGTAAAATCGCGCCGATTCGGATTCCCATCGCCCGCCGCCGGCGGGCCAAGCCATTCATTTGCAAGGAAGATCGTCATGCGTATCGGAACGCCGCAAAGTCGCAGTGCCGTCAGGGTGATGTTGTTGGGCAGCGGGGAGCTGGGCAAGGAGGTGGTGATCGCCTTGCAGCGGCTGGGCGTGGAAACCATCGCCGTGGACCGCTACGCCGGCGCTCCGGCGATGCAGGTCGCCCACGCCAGCCACGTGATCGACATGTCGGACGCCGCGGCCTTGCGCCGGCTGGTGGAGCAAGTGCGCCCGCATCTGATCGTGCCGGAGATCGAGGCCATCGCCACCGACGAGCTGTTGCGCATCGAGGCGGACGGTCTGGCCGAGGTGATACCCACCGCGCGCGCCGCCCATCTGACGATGAACCGCGAAGGGATACGGCGGCTGGCGGCGGAGGAGCTGGGCCTGCCCACCTCGCCGTACGCCTTCGCCTCCAGCTTGGAAGAATTGCAAGCCGCAATCGACGACGGCATCGGCTACCCCTGCCTGGTGAAGCCGGTGATGTCGTCCAGCGGCAAGGGCCAGTCGCTGTTGCGCGGGCCGGAGGACGTGGCTCAGGCTTGGCAATACGCGGCCAGCAGCGGCCGGGTGGACAAGGGCCGGGTGATCGTCGAGGGCTTCATCGATTTCGATTACGAAATCACCCAGCTGACCGTGCGCGCGGCGGACGGCGCGGGCGGCATCGCCACGCATTTCTGCGCGCCGGTCGGCCATTTGCAGCGCAGCGGCGATTACGTGGAGAGCTGGCAGCCCCAGCCCATGAGCGAACTGGCCTTGCTGCGCGCGCGCGAAGTGGCCAAGGCGGTGACCGATGCGCTGGGCGGCCGCGGTCTGTTCGGCGTCGAGCTGTTCATCAAGGGCGAACAAGTGTGGTTCTCCGAGGTGAGCCCGCGGCCGCACGATACCGGCTTGGTGACGCTGGCCACCCAACGCTGGTCCGAGTTCGAGCTGCACGCGCGCGCCATCCTGGGCCTGCCGGTGGACGCGGAGATCTCCAGCGCCGGCGCGTCGGCGGTGATATACGGCGGCCTGGACGAGGCCGGCATCGTCTTTGACGGCGTGGACCAGGCTTTGCGGGTGCCGGGCGCGGACCTGCGCTTGTTCGGCAAGCCTGAAAGTTATTTGAAGCGCCGCATGGGCGTGGCGCTGGCTACGGCCGAGACGGTGGAACAGGCCCGCGAGCGGGCCAGGACAGCGGCCGCGCTGGTGCGGCCGACGACGGGGAATGAAGCGTGAGCGATGAAGTGCGGGAAATGACGCCCTATCAATTATTGGGCGGCGAAGGCGTGGTGCGTTGGCTGACGGACCGCTTTTACGACATCATGGACAGCGACCCGTCGGTCAAGCCGCTGCGCGACATGCATCCGCAGGATCTGGCCGGTTCGCGCCAGAAGCTGTTCATGTTCCTGTCCGGCTGGCTGGGCGGCCCGTCCTTGTACATGGAGGCCTTTGGCCACCCGCGGCTGCGCATGCGCCATATGCCGTTTGCGGTGGACGAGGCGGCGCGCGATCAATGGATGTCCTGCATGCGCCGCGCGGTGGATGAACTGGTGGCCGAAGATTGGTTGAAGCAAAAACTGATCGAGGCTTTTCACAACACCGCCGACTTCATGCGCAATCAATAAAAAACTTGCGGCCGGCGCGCCATTGTCCATGATGAGAGAAGGTTCTCGCATTTCATCTGGCGGAGATGGAGCGCATGGCGTGCAAGCTGTTGCTGTTGTGGCTGGGACTGTGGGCGGGCGCGGGCGCCGCGGCGGCGTGTCTGCCGCAAGCCTGGGCCTGCGCCTCTCCGTCCGACGGGGAGATCAAATCCGCGCCCCGGGACGCCGGCAAGGACATTTCCATCGGCGGTCTGCGCTTTGAGCGGGAGGCGGTCAGCAACCGTTTGTCGCTATCTCCGGTGCTGGACCTGAACAAGCAAGCCCAGTTGTCTTTGCGTCTGACGCCCAAGCAGTTCGGCTTGCGTTTGAAAGTGAACACCGACTGAGAGCCTGCTCCACCCCTCCTTTTCGCCCACAAGACCGCGAATGCGCTCCAAGTCCCGGCATCGTTTCAGGTTCCGGACAGAGGCGGAATCGAGTAGGTGCCGGTGACATGGGCCACCGCTTCTTCCAGCTCGGCCGACAGCAGCAAGACTTCCCCCACCGCCAAACGTTTGCCCAGCTTCAGAATGCGGCCTTCCGCGATCACGTCCGCTGGCGGCGGCTTGCGCAGGAAGTTGATGTTGAGGCTGGTGGTCACCGCCAGCTCCACCCGACCTATCATCCCCAGCACCACCGCGTACAGCGTGGCGTCCGCCAGCGCCATCAAGGCGGGGCCGGCGATGGTGCCGCCCGGCCGGATCAGATCCGGGTTGAAGCGCATGCGCAACACCGCGCCGCCGTCGGCGATGGATTCGGTTTGGATGCCGAACAGGCGGACCAAGGGCAGTTCCTGATCGATCAGGTTCTGGAATTCCGGGACGGATAAGCGAGACATGAGGCGCTCCGGCGCTGTGATCTAAACATCATCAAGCGCCGGGGCGCGGGCGTCAATGCCCAGCGGCTCGGCTTCAGCGCGGGCGGTGGCCGCGTTCGATCAGGACGCCGACGCGCTTGACGCCGGGCAGGATGCCCAGCTTGGTGACCGAGACGCGCGCCCAGGGCGCGCCGAAGTCTTCGCGGATCACCTTGGCGATGTATTCGGCCAGCGCTTCCAGCAGCAGGAAATGCTGTTCGGACAGCGCCTTGCGCAGCCGCTCCACCACCACGCCGTAGTGTATGGTGTCGCCGATATTGTCGCTGTGACAGGGCGCTTCGCTGGGAATGCCGATTTCCAGGTCAATTTCAATGGTTTGCGGGGCTTTCCGCTCCCATTCGTAGACACCGATAATGGTGTCGGCGCGCACTTCGCGCAGGAATATGATGTCCATCAGTCTGTCTGGGAGTTGGGGTTTGCCGCCCGATACCGTAAAATCCGAAGCCTTCTATTCTAATGGATACACCATGACCACGACAGCTTTTGCCTTTGTTGTTGCGGCCTATCTGATCGGCTCGCTCTCGTTCGCGGTGATTGTCAGCAAGGCCATGGGCATGGCCGACCCGCGCAGTTACGGTTCCGGCAACCCCGGCGCCACCAATGTGCTGCGCAGCGGCAAGAAGCTGGCGGCGGCGCTGACCCTGCTCGGCGACGGGATCAAGGGCTGGGTGGCGGTGGCGCTGACCGCCTGGTTCGGGCCGCGATACGGCCTGGGCGAGCAGGCGATCGCGCTGGCGGCGCTGGCGGTGCTGATCGGCCACATGTGGCCGGTGTTCTTCGGCTTCAAGGGCGGCAAGGGCGTGGCCACCGCGGTGGGCGTGCTGTTGGGCTTCAGCCCGTGGCTGGCGCTGGCGGCGCTGGCCACCTGGCTGTTCGTCGCCTTCGTGCTGAAGATTTCTTCGCTGTCCGCCATCGTCGCCTGCGTGCTGACGCCGGTGTACGCCTACTTCATCGTTGGGCCGCAGAGCGTGTACTTCGGCAGCTGCATCATCATCGCCATCCTGGTGGTGCATCGCCACAAGTCCAATCTGATCAAGCTCTTGACCGGTCAAGAGGACAAAATAGGCGACAAGGGGACGGACAAGAGTTCTTCCTGAGCCTTGCTTAGCCCATGAAAAGGCCGTCTTTTGGACGGCCTTTTGTTTTGGCGCGGTCTGTTTCAGCCGTCGGACAGCACCCGCAGATGGGCGGCCACGCTGCGGCCGAGCGCGGACAGATCGTAGCCGCCCTCCAGCACCGAGACCACGCGGCCGTCGGCGTAGAGGTCGGCGATCTGCATCAGGTGGCGGGTCACCCACTCGTAGTCGGCCTCCACCAGTCCCAGCGAACCCATATCGTCTTCGCGATGAGCGTCGAAGCCGGCGGAAATGAAAAGAATCTGCGGCTGGAAGTCGTGCAATAGCGGCAGCCACACCGTTTCCACCGCCTCGCGGAACTCGCGGCCGCCGCTGCCGGCCTTGAGCGGCACATTGTGCATGTTCGGGCCCAGCGGCTCGTCGCCGCTATAGGGATAGAAGGGGTGCTGGAAGATGGACACCATCAAGACCCGCGGATCGTCGCGCAGGATTTCCTCGGTGCCGTTGCCGTGGTGGACGTCGAAATCTATCACCGCCACCCGTTCAAACTGATAATGGGCCAGCGCATGGGTGACGCCGATCGCCAGATTGTTGAAGAAGCAGAAGCCCATTGCCTTGCCGCTTTCGGCGTGATGGCCGGGCGGGCGGATCGCGCAGAAGGCGTTGGGCGCCTTGTCCTCCGCCACCAGTTCCACCGCCTTGACCACGGCGCCGGCGGCGCGCCGGGCGGCTTGCAGCGTGCCGGCGGACATCGCGGTGTCCGGGTCCACGCGAAAAGTGCCTATGCTGGGAGAGCAGGATTCCAGGTATTCGAGATAGTGGGGCGGATGCACGCGGGCCAGTTGCTGTTCGGTGACTTCCGGCGCTTCGATCTCTTGCAGCCCGTCCAGAATCTGCGAGGCCATCAATTGATCGCGGATGGCGATCAGGCGCTCGGGGCATTCCGGGTGGCCGACGCCCATATTGTGTTGCAGGCATTCGGGATGGGAGATGTAGGCGGTGAGGCCTGAGCGCTGCAAGCGTTTTTTCAGCCAGGTCAACACGTGCGATTCCTTGTTGCGTACAATGAACGCAGGATATCCGATATCGATAAATAGTGCGCGTTAGCAGGTGCAAATGCAATCTCTCTCCATTGCGTATCGTCAACTGAATCAGCTGATCCTGGGCAAGCCGCAGGCGATCCGCCTGGCCTTGACCTGTCTGATCGCCCGGGGGCATTTATTGATCGAGGACGTGCCCGGCGTGGGCAAGACCACGTTGGCCCACGGTCTGGCCGGGGTCTTGGGCCTGGAGTATCGCCGGGTGCAGTTCACCAGCGATCTGCTGCCTTCTGACATTCTCGGCGTCAATATCTATCAGCGCGATTCCGCCTCCTTCCACTTCCATCAAGGCCCGGTGTTTTCCCAGGTGCTGCTGGCCGACGAGATCAATCGCGCCTCGCCCAAGGTCCAGTCCGCCTTGCTGGAGGCAATGGAGGAGCGCCAGGTTTCGGTCGACGGCGCCACCTATCCCTTGCCCGAGCCCTTCTTCGTCATCGCCACCCAGAACCCGGCCGAGCAGGCCGGCACTTTTCCGTTGCCGGAGTCGCAGCAGGACCGCTTCTTGATGCGCATCTCCCTGGGCTACCCGCCGCGCGAGGCCGAACTGGCCTTGCTGCAAGGCGAAGACCGCCGTCAGCTGCTGGCCAAGCTGGTGCCGGCCCTGCGTCCCGGTGACTTGATCGCGCTGCAGCGCCAGGCCGCGGAGCTGACCGTCAGTCCGGCCTTGGCCGGCTATGTGCTGGCCTTGGTCGAAGCCACGCGCCGCGACAGCCGCTTCGCCTCGGGGCTGAGCCCGCGCGCCGGTCTGGCGCTGGCGGCTGCGGCGCGCGCCTGGGCCTTGCTGGAAGGGCGCGATCACGTGTTGCCGGAGGACGTGAAAGCGGTTTTTCCCAGCGTGGCCGGCCATCGCCTGCTCGGCGGCAACGGCGGCGACGCCGCCAGCGGCCTGCTCGCTCATGTTCCCATTCCTTGATCCGCGTCGCCGTCTGCGGCAATGGATGTTGCGCCGCGCGACGCCGCAGCAGCATTGCCGGCTGGAGCAAAACCGTATCTATCTGCTGCCCACCCGTTTCGGCATGACGCTGGGCCTGGTGGCGCTGGCGGTATGGATAGGCGCTTTGAACTACGACGTCAGCCTTGCTTACGCGCTGTCGTTCTGGGTGGCCGGTTTATTGCTGGTGGCCGTGCTCTTGGCTTACCGGCAGCTGGCCGGCCTGCAGCTGCGCGCGCTGGACGCGGAGCCGGTCTTCGCCGGCGACGCCGCGCGTTTCCGCGTCTTGCTGAAGCATGAGGACGAGGGCGAGCGTCAACTGAGCCTGGCGCTGGAGGATGGGATGGAAACCCGGATTGACCGTCTGCCCGGCGGAGCGGAGTTCGAGGTGGAGCTGAGCGTTTGCGGCAGCCGGCGCGGCTATATGGCCCTGCCGGCTTGCCAGGTCTGGAGCGAGGCGCCGTTCGGCCTGGTGCGCGCCAGCGCCTGGGTCAGGCTGAGGGCCCAGGTGCTGTTGTTTCCCGCGCCCTTGCAGGACGGCCAGCGCGGCCGCAGCCAGGGCGGCGGGGATCAGCCCTGCGAGCTGCCGGGCGAGGAGGAGGACTTCTCCCATCTGGACGCGTATCGAGTCGGGGATTCGCCGCGCCGCATCGCCTGGAAAGTGCTGGCGCGCCGCGGCGCGCTGGTCAGCAAGCAGTTCGCCGGGGAAGGGCGGGCCGGCTTGCTGGCCTTGGACTGGCAGGATTACGGTCGAGGCGGCGATGTGGAGCTCAAGCTGTCGCGCCTGGCCTGGCGCGTGGAGCAGTGCGAGCGCCAGCGCCAGCCCTATGTGTTGAAGCTGCCGGCGCGCAGCGTGGGGCCGCAGCCGCAACAGCGTTTATTGGCGCTGACGGCTCTGGCCCTGTATCTGGAGCGCGGCGATGAGCGTTCCTGATCGCGCCAGAGTGTGGCCGGCGCTGGCCGCGGTGGCCTTGAGCGCCGCGCCGCTATGGCTGCATCTGCCGTTTTGGCTGGTCGCCTTGGCTTTCGCCTTATTGCTGGGCAAGGCGGCCTTGGTCTGGCGGCGCAGAGCGCCTCCGGCGTTCTGGTGGTTGTTGCCCCCCTTGCTGCTGGCCGCCTGGCTGTCCTGGCGCACGCTGGGCACCCTGGTGGGGCGCGAGGGCGGCGTCGGCATTTTGCTGTTGCTGCTGGGGTTCAAGGCGC
Organism: Chromobacterium sp. S0633; assembly: GCF_024158805.1. Taxonomy (NCBI): domain Bacteria; kingdom Pseudomonadati; phylum Pseudomonadota; class Betaproteobacteria; order Neisseriales; family Chromobacteriaceae; genus Chromobacterium; species Chromobacterium sp. S0633. Next base: position 93,149 of record NZ_JAMZGH010000004.1, read on the forward strand.
AGGAGTGCGCTCAGTTGCGGGATTGGCGGGTGTTGATCGCCTTGGGGGTGTTTCTGGCCGCCATGCCCTTGCTGTTCGACCAGTCGCCGTTGGCCGCGGCCTGGCTGGCCGTGAGTTTGTTGGCGCTGACCGGCGCGATGGCGGCGCTGGAGGGCGCGCCATGGCGCGGCAGCTTGCGCTCCGCCGCGTCGGCCCTGGGCTTGGCGCTGCCCTTGATGCTGGTCTTGTTCGTGATCATGCCGCGGCTGTCCGGCCCCTTGTGGAGCATGCCCAGCGAACCGGGCAGGCAGGCGGTCAGCGGCCTGGGCGACAGCCTGGAGCCCGGCAGCGTCAGCCAGCTGATTCTGAGCCGGGAACCGGCGTTTTCCGCGGTGTTCCCGCAGCGGGCGCCGCCGCGGGAGCAGATGTACTGGCGGGTCTTGTTGCTGGACCGCTTCGACGGCAGCCGTTGGAGCGGCGACGGGGAGGCGAGCGGCGCGGGAGCGGAGGGCGTCAGCGGCGGGGAGACGGTGGAGTACGCGGTTACGCTGGAGCCGGACAAGGGGCGCTTGCCGGCGCTGGATGTGCCGCTGCCGGACGAGGCGTCGCGTTTGCGGTACGGCATGGTGTTGCGCGGGGACGCCAAGGACAGGAGGACTCAGCGTTTTTACGCCGTCAGCCGCTTAGGCGCGCGTTATCAGGCGGTTTTGTCCGAGTCCGAGCGCGCGTTTTACCTGCGCTTGCCGCCCGGCAATCCACGCGCGCGCGCTTGGGCGCGAGAGCTGGCGGCGCGGGGGGAGGGCGCTTTCGCGCAGGCCGCCTTGCAAGCGTTTCGAAGCCAGGGCTTTCGCTATACGCTGAATCCGCCCTTGCTGGACCGGCAAGACGAGGTCGATCAATTCCTGTTTTCCAGCCGGCAGGGCTTTTGCGAGCATTACGCGTCGGCACTGGCGTTTCTGGCGCGCGCCGCGGGCATGCCGGCGCGGATTGTCGTCGGTTATCAGGGCGGAGAATACAATCCGGTGGGGCGTTTCTGGCAGGTGAAGTCGTCCGACGCGCACGCCTGGGTGGAGGTTTGGCTGGCGGAAAGCCGGCAATGGCTGCGCGTCGATCCCACCAGCGCGGTGGCGCCGCTGCGCCTGGCGGATGGGGCGGAGCAGAGCGTGCCGGCCTTGAGGGAGCGCGGGATGGCGGGTTTGCCGCCGGCCTGGTTGCGCAATCTGCGCCAGAACTGGCAGGCCGCGGGTTTCGCCTGGCAGCAATGGGTGGTGGGCTACGACGCTGCGCGGCAGCGCAATGTGTTTCAACGCTTGGGCCTGGGCGAGAGCGTGAGCGCGAGCAGCGTGTTGCAGGCCCTGTTCGTCGGCGTCTTGCTGGCGGGTTTGCCGCTGGCCTGGTGGTGGCGGCGGGGGCGTGGACGCGAGGAGCCGATGGCGAGGGGCTGGCGGCTGTTGTTGGCGCAATTGCGCCGGCGGCGGATAGAGGCCGGTCCTTGCGACGGGCCCTTGGAGCTGTTGCGTCGCGCCAAGCCCGACCTGGCGGCCGCGGAATACGCGCAGTTGAAAACCCTGGTGAGCGAATACGTGGCCTTGCGTTATCGTTCGCGCGCCGCGGACGCCGCCCGGCAGCGGGACTGGCTGCGTCGCAGCCGCCGTTTTCGTCTGGCGCGGAAATGACGAAGCCCCCGGGGAGCCGGGGGCTGCTGGCTGCGGTCCACGCTGGCGCGCTACAACAGGAAGTCCTTGGAGATGCCCTTGCGGCGCAGGATGCGGCGCAGCTGTTCCAGGCCTTCGATCTGGATCTGGCGCACGCGTTCGCGGGTCAGGCTCAGCGCGGCGGCCAATTCCTCCAGCGTGCAGATCTCGTAGCCGTTCAGACCGTAACGGCGTTCGATCACCAGTTTCTGCTTCTCGTTCAACTGGCCCAGCCATTCATGGACGAAATGCTCCAGCTGGCTGTTGTGCAACTGGATTTCCGGCTCGTCGTGCTGCTCGTCCGGGATGGACTCGCCGATAGACAGCATCGGATCGATGTCCAGCGGCGCGTCCAGCGAGGCCATGCGCTCGTTGAGGTTCATCACCTTGCGCACATCGTCCACCGGCTTGCCCACCAGGTGGGCGATTTCGTCCAGAGTCGGCTCGCGGCCGATCTGGCTTTCCAGGTGGCGCGAAGCGCGCAGATAAACGTTGAGCTCCTTGATCACGTGCACCGGCAGGCGGATGGTGCGAGATTGGTTCATGATGGCGCGCTCTATGCTCTGGCGTATCCACCAGGTGGCATAGGTGGAGAAGCGGAAGCCGCGCTCGGGGTCGAACTTCTCCAGCGCGTGCATCAGACCGATATTGCCTTCCTCGATCAGATCCAACAGCGCCAGGCCGCGGTTGATGTAATGCTTGGCGATGTTCACCACCAGCCGCAGATTGTGTTCGATCATCTTCTGCCGCGCTTCGAACTCTCCGGCCACCACGCGGCGGGCCAGAGCCAGTTCTTCCTGCGGCGTCAACAGGGCGTTGTTGCCGATATCGTTGAGGTAGATTTGGGTGACGTCGGCAACTTCTTCGTATACCGGCTGCGCTTCGCCGACTTCCTCTGCCTCCACTTCGGCAACGGCTTCCTCATTGCTTTCCTCGTCGAGAATTTCTTGCTCTTCGAGAATGTCGAGTTCGCTACTCATGTTCTACCCCCGTCTCTTTCTGATCCTGGACGGGGGCCCCGGCCGCCCGTCAGGACTTATGGTCAAGGTACTGCATCGGATCCACCGGCTTGCCGAGGCGGCGGATTTCAAAGTGCAGTTTCACTTGGTCGGCGTCGGAATTGCCCATTTCGGCAATCTTCTGCCCTCGCTTGACAGACTGGCCCTCCTTTACGAGCAACTGGCTATTGTGGGCGTAGGCCGACAGGAAGGATTTATTGTGCTTGATGATGATCAGCTTGCCGTAGCCACGCAGGCCGGTGCCGCTGTACACCACTTTGCCGTCTCCCGCCGCCAACACCGGCTGGCCGCTGCGGCCGCTGATGTCTATGCCCTTGCTGCTATCGGAATATCCCCGGATCATCTTGCCTTCGGTCGGCCACAGCCACGGCACCGCGTCTTCGTCCGTTTTCGCCGCGGGCTTGCTGGCCTCGGGCTTGCTGGACGGCGTTGCCGCCGGCGCTTCGGTCTTGGCCGGAGCGCTTGCCGTCGCCGGCGAGCCGGCGGCGCTGATCGGGGCTTGAGCGTTCTTGTTGTTGCCCGGTCCTCCCTCGCTCTGGGCGGACAGGGTTTTTGCTGCTTCTGCGCTGTATGGCAGTTTCAGGGCTTTGGGGTAGGCCTTGACACCGCCTGCTTGGACAGTTGCGCTTTCCACCGGCGCGCTGGGCTGAACCGGCGCGGCGCCGGCCGTCGGCTGGCCGGCGTTGGCCACCGGAGGGGCGTCGCCGCCGGGCGGGGTCAAGCGCAGTACTTGTCCTACTTTGATGTTGTTGTCCGGCAGGTTGTTCCAGGCCGCGACGTCCTTGTATTTCAGGCCGTTGTTCAGAGAGATGCGGAACAGGTTTTCCCCCGGCTGAACCACATGGGTCTTTTCTTTTGTTGTTGCGCCCGCCGCCGAGGCGGACACTCCTCCGTTATCCTGGTACGGCGTCGTCACCGCCGCACTGTTGCCGCCTGTCGCGACGGGCGCCGAAGGCGGCGCGCTGCGCGCGACGGCCGGCGTTGCGCTTTCCACGGGGGCCGGTTGCTGGGCGATGCTGCTGCATCCGCTCAGGGCGATGCCGATCGAAGCCGTGAATATATATGCATAGCTGCAATGCATTTTTAGCATACTTTTGTTTTTTATAGTCTGTTTAAGTGATTTGATAAATTGTCGGACAAAGAAACTGTTGTGTTTTTGCAGTTTTAACTGCGTCCGGCAAGCAAGGGTACGAATTTCACCGGGTCCAGCCGGCTTTTCTGCAGGCCTTGCGCGGTTTTCTCTATCAGCCACAAGTACTGTTCCTCTTCGCCTATCGGCATGATCATGCGGCCGCCGTCGTTGAGTTGTTCGACCAGGGCCTGGGGGATGTTGCGCGCGGCGGCGGTCATGATGATGCCGTCGAAGGGCGCGGCCTCGGCCAGGCCGAAATGGCCGTCGCCGTGGACCAGGCGGGCGTGCACCAGCTTGGCGGCGCGCAAATTGCGTCTGGCTTTGTCAAGAATGACGCCCAAGCGTTCAATGGAGTAGACCTCGGCGCCGGTCTTCAGCAGCACCGCGGTCTGATAGCCGCAGCCGGTGCCTATCTCCAATACTTTGCCCGGTTTCTTGCCATTCAACAGGATTTCCGTCATCCGCGCCACGGTGAAAGGCTGGGAGATGGTCTGGCCGTGGCCTATGGGCAGCGACACGTCGTCGTAGGCGCGGGTGGCCAGCGCCTGGTCTACAAACAGGTGACGCGGCACGTCCGACATCGCGGTCAGCACGCGTTCGTCGGCCACGCCGTTCTGGCGCAGGCGCTCGACCATGCGGCGTCGGGTGCGGTCGGAAAGCATGCCGTAGGCCGGCTGGCCCGGCGTCAGCTGTGGTGTAGCCATGTTTTGATTCCGTCTAGTTGGCCATAGGCGGTTAAATCCAGCATTAGCGGCGTCACTGAAATATCGTTGTTGGCCAGCGCGCCGAAGTCCGTGCCCGCGCCGGCGTCCTGCACATTGCCGACCGGTCCTACCCAGTATATCGTCTCGCCGCGAGGATTCTGAGACTTGATCACCGGCTGCGCGCAGTGGCGGCGGCCCAGGCGGGTGACGGTCAATTGGCCCAGTGCTTCCGGAGCGATGTCGGGCACGTTGACGTTGAGCAGCACCGGCTCGCGGAAGGGGGTGCGCTTGCAGCGTTCCACCAGTTGATCGACGACTAGGCCGGCGCTGGCGAAGTGCTGGCCGCTATAGCCGGCCAGCGACACCGCGATGGAGGGAATGCCCAGCATGAAGCCTTCGGTGGCGGCGGCCACGGTGCCGGAGTACAGGGTGTCGTCGCCCATATTGGGGCCGTGGTTGATGCCGCTGAACACCATGTCCGGTTTGAAGTCCAGCATGCCGGTCACCGCGAGGTGCACGCAGTCGGTGGGGGTGCCGTTGACGTAGTGAAAGCCGTTGGCGGCCTTGCGCACGGTCAAGGGGCGATCCAGGGTCAGGGAGTTGCTGGCGCCGCTGCGGTCCCGCTCCGGCGCGACAACGACGACTTCGCCGTGGCGGGACAGGGTTTGCGCCAGCATGGCCAGTCCCGGAGCGAAATAACCGTCGTCGTTGCTGATGAGAAACTTCATGCTGTCTTTCTATTGTTCTTGCCGGCAAAGGTGGCCCGGCTGATTGTATCGCTCCAACGATGACGCGGAAAAGTCTGGCGTGGAAGACGGACAAACAAAACCCGCCGGTGGGCGGGTTGGGGAAAGCGGCTCAGGCGTAGTAACGCTGGCTGAATTCCAGCATGCGCTCGATCGGCAGCCGCGCCGCGTCCATCTGTTCCCGGCTGAGGTAGTCGATGCGCAAGCCCACGCCCTGCTGAGCGCGCTTGACCGCTTCTATGGTGTTCATCTTCATGTACGGACAGGAGTTGCATTGGCAGCCGGCGTAGATCGGCGCCTGACGCAGGTCCAGATCCGGACGGGCCAGTCCCATGTTGTAGAGGATGCCGTCTTCGGTGGCGACGAAGATCACCGCGTCCGGGCTGCCGGAGAATTGCTTGACCCAGTTGAGCATGCCGGAGGTGGAGCCGACGTAATCGGCCTTCTTCAGCACCGGCAGCGGGCTTTCCGGATGGGCGATCAGGTATTTCTCCGCGCCGGCGACCGCGAAGGCCTCGTCCAGCGCCGCTTCGTTGAATTTGTCGTGCACCTCGCACACCGCCGACCACAGCGGCATGTCGTAGCCGTACTGATAGTTGAGGTAGCCGCCCATATTGCGGTCCGGCGAGAAGATCACTTTTTTGCCTTCGGCGTACAGGTGGGCAATGATGTCGTCCACATTGCGGCTGGTGACGATCCAGTCGGACAGCGCTTTGTGCTCGGCGCTGGAGTTGATATAGGAAACGTGCACGTGGTCCGGGTGCTGCTTGCGCCATTTGGCCAGCGCGGCGACGTCGGTCTGTGTCACCAGCGAACAGGTGGAACCGGCGTCGGGCAGAATCACTTCCGCCTGGGGATTGAGGATTTTCGCGGTTTCCGCCATGAAGCGCACGCCGGCAAAAACGATGATGTCGGCATTGGCTTCCTTGGCGTACAAAGAAAGTTCCAGGCTGTCGCCAACCTTGTCGGCCATTTTCTGGATTTCAGGCTGGGTATAGTAATGGGCAAGCGTGACGACGCGTTTCGTCATGATGGATCGACTCCCGCCGCCATCCGGCCTTGTTGGAGCAAGGGGCGCGTGGCGACTTTGTGCGGTGCAGTAAAGAGCTATTGCTAAACAGCAAAGATTAACAATATTGTAGTGTCCGCGCCAGTCCATTCTTGTTAGGCCCTTGCGGCGAAGCGGGGTGCGATGGATTCGGCTTGCCGGAGGTCAAGATGACGTCAAGGTTCAGTCTGCATGATGATGGCTCGGCGGGCGGTGAGCATGACGACGAGCACGATTACAATCACCCGCATCGCCATCCCCACGGCGGGGTGACGGGCGCGGCGGCGCGCGCCGCCAGCATGCGCGCCTTGCGCTGGGTGGCGCTGCTGACGATAGGCTTCGCCTGCGTGGAGGCGGTGGGCGGCTGGGCGACGGGATCGCTGGCCTTGTTGTCGGACGCCGGCCATATGCTGACCGATTCCATTTCGCTGTTGCTGGCCTTGTGGGTGGCGCATATCGGCCGCCGTCCTGCGGACGAGTCGCATTCTTTCGGCCATGGCCGCGCGGAGGTGATAGGCGCGTTTCTGAACAGCCTGTTCATGTTCGGCGTCATCGTCTTCATCGCGGTGGAGGCGGTGCGGCGCTTGCTGGAGCCGCACGCGGTCAACGGCCTGGGGGTGATGGGCATCGCCGTGGCCGGCCTGCTGGTGAATGTGCTGGCCGTGTGGATTCTGAGCCGCGGCGCGCACAGCCTTAACAGCAAGGCGGCGCTGCTGCACGTGATGGGGGATTTGCTGGGCTCGCTGGCGGCGATCGCTTCCGGGGCCATCGTGTACTGGACCGGCTGGACGCCGGCGGATCCGATCTTGTCCATGCTGGTGGCCTGTCTGATTCTGTCGTCTACCTGGCGGCTGCTGCGCAAGTCGCTGGCGGTGTTGATGGAGGAGGTGCCGGCGGAGCTGGATTTCAACCGCATCGGCCGCGCCCTGGGCGGCATCGCCGGGGTGAGATCGGTGCACGATCTGCACGTCTGGACCATGGCCGCGGACCGCGTGGCCTTGTCCGCGCATTTGCAGGTGGCCGCGCCGCAGGATTGGCCGCGCATTCTGGCGGCTTGCCAGCGCATGCTGTCGCGCGAGTACGGCATCGATCATGTGACTTTGCAGCCGGAGTGGCCGTTACCGCCGCCGGCGGGGAAAACCGTGCCGGTTACCATTATTTCCGAGGATAAGCATCAATGAGGCCGCATTACCTGACACCGTTGTTTTCGCCGCGCAGCGTCGCCGTGATCGGCGCCAGCGACACGCCGGGCTCGATCGGGCAGGCGGTGTTCGCCAATCTGCTGGCGGGCAACTTCCAGGGCAAGCTGTTTCCGGTCAACCTCAACCACAAGGTGGTGGCCGGGGTGCCCGCGGTGGCTTCGGTGCGTCAGATCAGCGAGCCCGTGGATCTGGCGGTGGTGGTGACCGCCACCCGCACCCTGCCTGCGATCATGAAAGACTGCGGCAAGAAGGGCATCAAGGCGGTGCTGCTGGCCAAGGAGTTCGCCGACAGCGAACAGCTGGAGCGGGAGATCATCAACGAGACGCTGTCCATCAGCCGCCATTTCGGCATCCGCATCCTGGGGCCGAACGTGCTGGGCCTGATGCGGCCGGTGGCCGGCTTCAACGCCAGCAACTACACCAGCAAGGTGAGGCCGGGCAATCTGGCGCTGGTGTCGCAGTCGTCGGCGCTGTGCACGGCGATGCTGGATTGGGCGGACAGCAAGGGCATCGGTTTTTCCAGCGTGATTTCAGTGGGCAACGCGCTGGACGTCGGCTTCGGCGAAATTCTGGATTACCTGGTGGCGGACAACTTCACCCAGGGCATTCTGTTGCATGTCCACCACATTCACGACGCGCGCCGCTTCATGTCGGCGCTGCGCGCCGCGGCGCGCACCAAGCCGGTGGTGGTGATCAAGTCCGGCCGCTATGAGGACGCGGTGACCGGGGTTACGCATTCCAGCAATCTGGTGGAGAGCGGCGATGTGTTCGACGCCGCGCTGGCGCGCGCCGGCGTGCTGCGCGTCGACACCATCGCCCAGCTGTTCACGGCGGCCAAGGTGCTGGCGGCCAACTACCGGGTGGGCGGCAAGCGGCTGGCCATCGTCACCAACGGCATCGGCCCCGGCGTGCTGGCCGCCGACAGCGCCTATTCCAACCGGGTGGAGCTGGCCAAGCTGTCCGATTCCACCGTGGAACTGCTCAATGGGGTCTTGCCGCGCAATTGGTCGCACGGCAACCCGCTGGACATCATAGGCGACGCCAGTCCCTCGCGTTTTCGCACCGCGGTGAAGGCCTGTCTGGACGACCCTAATGTGGATGGCGTGATGGTGGTGTTCACCCCGCAGGCCGGCACCGACCACCTGACCACGGCGCAGTTGATGATCGGCTTGCAGCGCGAATCCGCCAAGCCGCTGTTCCTGTCCTGGCTGGGCGACGCCAAGGTGTCGGAAAGCCGCGAACTGTTTTCCAAAGCCAAGTGCGCTCACTTCCGCGCGCCGGAGTACGGCATCGAAGTGTTCCGCAATCTGGCGGCTTATCAGCGCAACCAGCAGTTGCTGTTGCAGACGCCGGGGCCGTTGGAGGGCAAGCGCGCCGACCCGGACGTGGCCAAGGCGCGCAAGGTGATCGCCTCGGCGCTGAAGGACGGCCGCGACATTCTGTCCGAGCGCGAATCCAAGGAAGTGCTGGCCGCCTTCCAGATTCCGGTCAATCCCACCCGGCTGGCGCGCACCGCCAACGAGGCGGTCAAGCAGGCCGACAAGATCGGCTACCCGGTGGTGCTGAAGATCGATTCGCCGGACATTATTTATAAGTCGGACGTTGGCGGCGTGGAGCTGAACATCAGCAATGAGGCGACGCTGCGCGAGGCGTTCGACGCCATCATCGGCCGCACGCGCCAGGCGCGGCCGGAGGCGCGCATCGACGGGGTGTCGGTGCAGCCCATGCGCAAGCGCCGCTTCGCCCGCGAAGTGATGGTGGGCGTTACCCACGACGAAGCCTTCGGGCCGGTGATCACTTTCGGCGCCGGGGGCATCGCGGTGGAGGTGATGCACGACCGCGCGCTATCCCTGCCGCCGCTCAACGGCTATCTGGTGGCCAGCATGATCCGGCATACCCGCATCGGCCAATTGCTGGGCGCGTTCAAAAACCTGCCGGCGGTGGATCAGGACGAGCTGGAGGATGTGCTGCTGCATGTGTCGGAAATGGTGTGCGAGCTGCCCGAGCTGCGCGAGATGGACATCAATCCGCTGGTGGCCGACGAGCAGGGCGTGATCGCGTTGGACGCCCGCATCATCGTCAGGCCGCGGCGGCCGGATTTGAAGCGCTACGCCCATATGGCCATCATGCCTTATCCCAGCCATATGGTGGTGTGCGCCAAATTGAAGGACGGCACCAATGTGATGGTGCGGCCAGTGCGTCCGGAAGATGCGGATATGCAACAGGAGTTCGTACGCAATCTGTCCGAGGAGAGCCGCTACAACCGCTACCTGTCCAGCATCAAGCAATTGTCGCAAAGCATGTTGGTGCGTTTCACCCAGCTGGATTACGACCGCGAGATGGCGCTGGCGATGACGCGCGAACAAAAAGACGGCGAGGAAATGCTGGCGGTGGCGCGTTTCATCACCGATCCGGACAATGAGGGCTGCGAGTTTGCGCTGGAGGTGGCCGACCGCTGGCAAGGCAAGGGCATAGGCTATCTTCTGATGAGCGCCTTGTTCGACGCGGCGCGGGAGCAGGGCCTGAAAGTGATGCGCGGCGAGGTGTTGGCCGGCAATAAGGGCATGTTGAAACTGATGCACAAGCTGGGCTTTTCCGTGGAGCCGCACCCGGAAGACCGGGCCCTGACCATGGTGTCCAAGAGCTTGTAACGGCGGGCTTGACAGGCGTCTTGCATTAAGCGCTTGCAAGATAAGGGAAAACTGACCTAAAATCGTGGGCTTTTCTCATACCGTTTTTATTCAAGGACAATCGACAATGGTAGTGATTCGTCTGGCACGTGGCGGCGCCAAGAACCGTCCGTTCTACAACATCGTGGTGACCGATTCCCGTAACCGTCGTGACGGTCGCTTCATCGAGCGCGTTGGCTTCTACAACCCGGTTGCCAACGAGAAGCAAGAGCGCGTGCGTTTCACCATGGACCGCCTGAACCACTGGGTTGGCGTTGGCGCTCAAGTTTCCGACGCCGTTGCCAAGCTGCTGAAAGAGCAGAAGGCCGCTGCCTAAGCGTTCGTTGACACATCAACTGACGGACTAGGCGCATGCGCAACGAAGATCTCGTAGTGATGGGGTTTGTGCGTGGCGCCTTTGGTGTCAAGGGCTGGGTGAAAGTCCAGGCCGACACCGAATACGCTGACGGTCTGTTCGACTACCCGGTCTGGTGGCTGGGCAAGGAGAACGACTGGAAGCCGTACACATTTGAAAACGGCGCTCTCCAGCCCAAGGCGCTTGCCGCCAAGCTGGAAGGCGTGGAAGACCGCGACGCGGCCGAAGCCCTGCGCGGCATGCAAATCGCCGTGCCGCGCGAAGAGTTGCCGGCCGCCGAGGAAGGCGAATACTACTGGGCCGATCTGATCGGTCTGGAAGTCGTCAATCAGCAAGGCGAAGTGCTGGGCAAAGTCAGCGAATTGATGGAAACCGGCGCGCACGATGTGTTGGTGGTGCAAGGCGCGGACGGCCAGCGCATGATTCCCTTCGTGGATCAGTATGTGCTGGAAGTTCAGCTTGCCGCAGGCAAGATCCAGGTGGACTGGGGTCTGGACTACTGATGCAGATCGACGCGGTAACGCTGTTTCCGGAGATGTTCGATTCCATTGCCCGCTTTGGCGTTAGCCAGCGGGCGCTTGATTTGGGCATTTGGGGTTTTCAGGCCTGGAATCCTCGCGATTTCACGCATGACAACTACCGCCGGGTAGACGACCGGCCTTATGGCGGCGGCCCCGGCATGGTGATGCAGATCGAGCCCCTGGCGCAGTCCATCGCGGCGGCCAGGGCGAGGCAGGCGCAAGCCGGAGCCGAGCGCAGCCATGTGATTTATCTTTCGCCGCAAGGCCGTCCGCTGACGCATGCGAAGGCGGCGGAGCTGTCGCAAAGAGCGGGCCTGATCCTGCTGTGCGGCCGCTACGAGGGCGTGGACGAGAGGTTGATCCAGCGCGAGGTCGACGAGGAGATTTCCATCGGCGACTACGTGCTGTCCGGCGGCGAGCTGCCGGCCATGGTGCTGATGGACGCGGTGGTGCGTTTGCTGCCCGGCGTCCTGAACGACGCGCAGTCGGCTTACGAAGATTCATTTGTGGACGGGCTTCTTGATTGTCCGCACTATACCCGACCCGAAGACTATCAGGGCATGCGGGTGCCGGACGTGCTGTTGTCCGGTAATCATGCGCTGATCGCTAAATGGCGGCTGAAACAGGCTCTGGGCAGGACGATGCAACGTCGCCCGGATTTGCTGCAAGGCCGTATTTTGACAAAACAGGAATCTCGGCTGCTGGCGGAGTACCAGCAGGAACAAGATCTCCAGAAAAACCAGGAGTGAATCATGGATCTGATCCAGAAACTCGAGCAAGAAGAAATCGCCCGCCTGGGCAAAACCCTGCCGGAATTCGCCCCGGGCGACACCATCGTCGTTCAGGTGAAGGTTAAGGAAGGCAACCGCGAACGTCTGCAGGCTTACGAAGGCGTGGTTATCGCCAAGAAAAACGCTGGTCTGAACAGCGCTTTCACCGTGCGCAAGATGTCCGCCGGCGAAGGCGTAGAGCGTACTTTCCAAACCTACTCCCCGCTGGTGGCTTCCGTTGAAGTGAAGCGCCGTGGTGACGTGCGTCGCGCCAAGCTGTACTACCTGCGCGGCCGTACCGGCAAATCCGCACGCATCAAGGAAAAACTGCCGGCTCGCAAGCAAGGCTAAGCCTTGTCGAGTCAGGCTTAGGCTTGATGACAGTTCAAAGCGCAAGGCGATGCCTTGCGCTTTTTTATTATCCGGAGGCGGACACATGGAATACAGCGCGGTGATCGACGCGCCGTTCGGGCAGCTGGGCATGGTATGTCTCGACGGCGCGCTGGTGAATCTGGAATTCCTGGCCGAGCGGCAAGCCCTCAGGCCGCCGGAGCCGCGCAGTCTGGAGCAGGAGGTGGCGGAACAGCTGCGCGCTTATTTCGTCGATCCGCGCTTTGGCTTCAGCCTGCCTTATCGTTTGCGGGGCAGCGAGCACCAGCAGCGCGTCTGGCGCGAGATAGAACGGATTCCCTGCGGGCAGATGGCGCGCTATCAGGATATCGCCACGGCGCTGGGCTCGTCGGCGCGGGCGGTGGGCAATGCCTGCGGGCGCAATCCGGTGCCCATCATCGTGCCTTGCCACCGCGTGGTGGCCCGCAACAGCCTGGGCGGCTTCAATCGCTCCTTGGGCCGGGAAACCGTGGACATCAAGCAGTGGCTGCTGGCGCATGAGTTCGGTTGTTGAGCGGAGGGACGCGCGCAAGGCGCCGCTTTGCGTCTGTTGCGGCGCGAGTCGAGGTCATTGAGCGAGGCCCGGGCTCGCCTTCAAGGGGAGCAGGGGAATGTTTTGCCCGCGAGGCGGACAAAGACTGAGGATTATTCAGTATGGATGTTTCGCGCGGGCGGCGGCCTGACGCGCATATCGGCGGACGACGACAATAATGGATGCGAGCAGCGAAGCAATGAAGGCGGCCGAGGAGGTCATCGACGCGTTTCTGGACCAGTTATGGTTGAGCGACGGCCTGTCCAAGAACACCCTGGCCGCGTATCGGCGCGATCTGGGCAAGCTGGCAGCGAGACTGGGAGACGAGGGCGTTAGCCTGACGGAGGCCGCTTCTGAGCACCTGGAACAGGCGCTCTTGCTGGGCGTGGACCGAGAGAAGCCGGCGACCCGGGCGCGGATGGTGTCGGCGATGAAGCGCTTTTATCAATATCTGGCGCAGGCGGGTTTGCGCGGCGACGACCCTTGCGCACGCTTGCGCGCGCCCAAACAGGGGCCGCGCTTGCCCAAATCCCTGTCCGAGCGGCATGTGGAAGCCTTGCTGGAAGCGCCGGACGTGGGCACGCCGCTGGGCCTGCGCGACCGCGCGATGCTGGAGCTGCTTTACGCCAGCGGCTTGCGCGTGTCGGAGCTGGTGGGCTTGACTCTGCAACAAGTGAATTTGCTGGACGGCCTGGTCAAGACCATGGGCAAGGGCAATAAGGAGAGACTGGTGCCCTTGGGCGAGCTGGCCCAGGAGTGGCTGCAGCGTTATCTGGCCGAGGCGAGGCCGGTTTTGCTGGCGGGCGCGGTCTGCGACACGGTGTTCGTGACCCAGCGCAAGGCGGGCATGACGCGGCAGATGGCCTGGCATCTGATCTCGCAGTACGCCAAGCGCCAGGGCTTGCCGGCGGTGAGCCCGCACGTGTTGCGTCACGCCTTCGCCACCCATCTGGTCAACCACGGCGCGGATTTGCGCGTGGTGCAGCTGCTGCTGGGGCATTCTGACATTTCCACCACGCAGATCTATACCCATGTGGCGCGCGAGCGCTTGAAACAGCTGCACGCCAAACATCATCCTCGCGGTTGAGATGAAAAGAAAAACGCCCGCGTCAGCGGGCGTTGCGTATTGCCGTATCAAGATCAGGCCGGTTCGGGCGCTAAGGCCTGGTGGTCGAACTGCAGCTCCACCTTGTCGTCCACCACGGTGACGGTGACTTCGCCGCCGGTGACCAGACGGCCGAACAGCAACTCGTCGGCCAGCGCCTTGCGCAGCGTGTCCTGGATCAGACGCGCCATCGGGCGGGCGCCCATCAGCGGATCGAAGCCGTTCTTCGCCAGGTAGCGCCGCAGCTCGTCGGTGAAGTGGATGTCCACCCGCTTCTCCGCCAACTGCTGCTCCAGCTGCATCAGGAACTTGTCCACCACTTGCAGGATGATCTGCTCGTCCAGCATCTTGAACGGGATGATGGCGTCCAGGCGGTTGCGGAATTCCGGACTGAACTGTTTCTTGATGTCGCCCATCTCGTCGCCGGCCGCCTTGGTCTGGGTGAAGCCCAGCGTCGGCTTGGACAGGGACTCCGCGCCCGCGTTGGTGGTCATGATGATCACCACGTTGCGGAAGTCTGCCTTGCGGCCGTTGTTGTCGGTCAGGGTGCCGTGGTCCATCACCTGCAACAGCACGTTGTAGATGTCCGGATGCGCTTTTTCGATCTCATCCAGCAAGACCACCGCGTACGGATGCTTGTTGACCGCCTCGGTCAGCTGGCCGCCCTGTTCGAAGCCGACATAGCCCGGAGGCGCGCCGATCAGCCGAGACACCGCGTGGCGCTCCATGTACTCGGACATGTCGAAGCGGATCAGTTCCACGCCCAGGATATAGGCCAGTTGTCGCGCCACTTCGGTCTTGCCGACGCCGGTGGGACCGGAGAACAGGAAGGAACCGATCGGCTTTTGCGGATTGCCCAGGCCGGAACGCGTCATCTTGATGGCGCTGGCCAGCCCTTCGATGGCTTTTTCCTGACCGAAGACCACGTTTTTCAGATCGCGCTCCAGGTTCTTCAGCACGTTCTTGTCGTCGGACGACACGGTCTTGGGCGGAATGCGCGCGATCTTGGCGACGATGTCCTCGATCTCGGTCTTGTTGATGACCTTCTTCTGCTTGGACTTGGGCAGAATCTTCTGCGCGGCGCCGGCCTCGTCGATCACGTCGATGGCCTTGTCCGGCAGATGGCGGTCGTTGATGAAGCGCGCCGACAGCTCCGCCGCGGTGGACAGCGCGGACTGGGTGTACTTGACGCCGTGGTGGGCCTCGAAGCGGGATTTCAGCCCCTTGAGGATTTCCACGGTCTGCTCCACCGTCGGCTCGTTGACGTCGATCTTCTGGAAACGGCGCGACAGCGCGTTGTCCTTCTCGAAGATGCTGCGGTATTCGTTGTAGGTGGTCGCCCCGATACAGCGCAGGCTGCCGTTGGACAAGGCCGGCTTCAGCAGGTTGGACGCGTCCAGCGTGCCGCCCGAGGCCGCCCCGGCGCCGATCAGCGTGTGAATCTCGTCGATGAACAGAATGGCGTTGCTGTCCTCGGTCAATTGCTTGATCACCGCCTTCAGCCGCTGTTCGAAATCGCCGCGGTATTTGGTGCCGGCCAGCAGCGCCCCCATGTCCAGCGCGTAGACGGTGGACTTGCCCAGAATCTCCGGCACTTCGCCGTTGACGATGCGGCGCGCCAGGCCTTCGGCGATGGCGGTCTTGCCCACGCCGGCCTCGCCCACCAGCAAGGGGTTGTTCTTGCGGCGACGGCACAGAATCTGCACGGTGCGCTCCAGCTCGGACTCGCGGCCGATCAGCGGATCTATCCTGCCGTCGCGCGCCTGCTGGTTGAGGTTCAGCGTGTAGTTTTCCAGCGCGCCGCCCGGACCGGTGGCCTGCTCCTCGCTCTCCGCTTCGCCGCTGCTGTCGCGCGGCTCCTGCGGCTGCTGCTGCGAGCGCTGCTTGGTGATTCCGTGAGAAATGAAATTCACCACGTCCAGCCGCGAAATGCCTTGCTGGTGCAGATAGTACACCGCGTGGGAGTCCTTCTCGCCGAAGATGGCCACCAGGATGTTAGCCCCGGTCACCTCTTTTTTGCCGGAAGACTGCACGTGCAGGATCGCGCGCTGTATCACGCGCTGGAAGCCGAGAGTGGGTTGAGTTTCCACCTCCGCCTCCCCGGGCACGGTGGGGGTGTGCTCATCGATGAAATCGCCCAGCTGTTTTTTCAGCTGGTCGATGTTGGCTCCACATGCGCGCAGTACTTCGGCGGCCGACGGGTTGTCGGTCATCGCGAGTAACAGATGCTCCACGCTGATGAACTCGTGGCGCTTGCGCCTTGCGTCCATGAACGCCATGTGCAGGCTTACTTCAAGCTCCTGGGCAATCATCAGTTTTCCTCCATAACGCACTGGAGCGGATGCTGGTGCGCTTTCGCATATTGCAACACCTGCTCGACCTTTGTTGCAGCCACGTCTTTGGTATAAACGCCACACACGCCGTGACCTTGCGTGTGGACTTGCAGCATGATGTGAGTGGCCTTTTCGCGGTTCATGTAGAAGAACTGCTGGAGGACCTGGATCACAAAATCCATCGGGGTAAAATCATCGTTCAATAACAAGACCTTATACATCGGGGGTGGGTTTTCCCTAACCCGGGACGCCTCTTGTATGGCATCGTCCTTGAACTGCGTAGACATGTCGGCTTTCGTGGAATCTGCGTCTTACTTCAATTTGGGTTCCCCGAGAGTTTTTTTCAAGGGGACTGGCACTTTTCCTCTACGACTTGACGATGAGCGGCGGGTTGCGTAGAAATGCAGCTGGTGCTTGGCTTAACTGTTTGGCATTTTTTTGCGCTAGGCAAGCCAGACAACTCTTATTAAGCTCTAAGTTGGTCGGCTTCACCAGCCTTTTTTTGCAAGGAAGTAAGAATGGCATTAGGTACCGTTAAGTGGTTCAATGACGCTAAAGGCTTTGGCTTCATTACTCCGGATGAAGGCGGCGAGGATTTGTTCGCTCACTTCTCGGCCATCAACATGCAAGGCTTCAAAACCCTGAAAGAAGGGCAACGTGTAAGCTTTGAAGTGGTGTCCGGTCCGAAGGGCAAGCAAGCGTCCAATATTCAGAACGCGTAACACCGGTTTTACTGTCTGTTTGTCGCAAGGCAAACAGCCCAGCTGATTGATGAAAAGCCCGCCATCCGGCGGGCTTTTGTTGTTGTCAGGCCGCTTGTTTGAGCGTCCGCGGCGCGGCGGGACCAAACTGGCGCGCCAGCGCAATGAAGGTGAGCGCGCCCGCGGCGGCCAGCAGCAGCCAGGGCAGGCCGGCTTGATGCCGGCTTTGGGCAAAGTCGTAGAGCCAGCCGCCGGCGAGAAAGCCGCCGCCGCCGCCCAGGGCCAGGCCCAGCCGGCTGGCGCCCATATAGCTGGCTCTGGCTTCCGGACGGGCCAGGCTGGCCACCAGGGTTTCCCGCGCCGGTTCGGTGATGAGGGTGCCGAGAAAGAAGGCGGCCAGGATGAGGAAGGCGGTCAGCGGCTGCCGCGCCACGGCCATGCAGGCCAGGCTGAGGCTCATCAACGCGATGCCGGCCAGTACCCGGGTTTCCAGGCGGAAATGGCGTTCGCCCAGCCGCGCCAAAGGATAGAGCAGGCTCAGCGACAAGGCGGTTTCCAGGCCGTACATCCAGCCCACGGCCTGGGCGGTGCCGGTCAATTGCTTGATGGCGATGGGCAGCAACAGCATGATCTGCACGCTGAGCAGGTAATAACCGCTGAGCGTGAGCACCAGCTTCAGGAAACGATGATCGTTCAGCACGATGCGGATGGAGGCCAGCGCGGGTGCCCGCCGGGCGGCGACGCGGTAGTTCGGCAGCAGGCAGGCGTTTGCCGCCGCCGCCGCCAAAAACGCGACGGCGCCGCCCAGGCATACCCAGTGGAAGTCGAATTGCAGCAGCCAGGAGCCGAACAAGGCGCCGCCCACCGCGCCGGCGCTGTCCTGCATCATCAGCAGCGAATAGAAGCGGTTGCGTTCGCGCGGTCGTGTCAATTTGGCCACCAGCGCGGAGCGCGGCGGATCGAACAGCGTGCCGCCCAGGCCGGAGAGCAGGCAGGACAGCCAGAGCTGCCACGGCGCGTTCGCCAGCGCCATGGCGGCAAAGCCGGCGGCTCGCAGCAGCATGCCGGCCACGATCAGCGGTTTGGCGCCGAAACGGTCGGCCAGGGAGCCGCCGAACAAGCCCAGTCCTTGCTGGGTGAACTGGCGCAAACCCAGCCCAAAGCCCACCGCGGCCGCGGTCCAGCCCAGTTGATCGACGAAATGCAGGCTGATCAGCGGAAAGACCATGAAGAAACCAAATACCACGATCAGATTGTCCAGCAGGATGAAGCCTTTGCCCAAGGTCCGGGCCCGCTTTAGCAGCGCCATGAAATCTCCTTATTTTCATGTCATTCTATGAAGGCTCCTGATATTCTGAAACTGACTAATCCGTAATAGTTAATATTGGATTTTCTTATGTCTATCGCGCTCTCCGATTTGCGCCTATTGCTGGATATCGCCGAGCTGGGCAGCTTCAGCCAGGCCGCCGCCAAGCGCGGCTGGTCGCAGCCCCAGGTCAGTCAGCGGGTGCAATTGCTGGAGCAGGAGCTGGGGACTTGCCTGTTTCATCGCCACCGTCGTGGCGCGGAACCCACAGCGGCCTGCCTGGCCTTTTTGCCATCGGCGCAGCAGGCGGTGTCGGCCTTGGAGCAGGGGAGGGAGATCCTGCAGGGCACGCCGGCCTTGCCCTGCCTGCGGCTGTCTTGCCTGCCGTCGCTGACTTCGGCGGTTTTCGGCCCTTTATTGCTGGACCTGGCCGAGGCGCCGCTGGAAATCCGCTGCGACACCGATCACTCGCCGCTAATCATGCAGAACCTGTTGTCCGGCCTGGTGCAGGTCGGCTTTGTGTTGCGGTGTCCGGCGATGGCGGGCATTCAGATGGAAACGCTGTGGCGCTCTCCCATCGTGGCGGTGGCGGCGGCCGGGCATCCCTTGGCGGAGCGGGAGCAGCCGCTGAGTTTGGAGGAGGTGGCGTCCTACCGGATCGCGCCCCAATACTGGGGCGTGGAGTGCGATGAGTTGATACGCCGGCTGCGGCTGGCGCGCACCGTGGCCCAGCCCATCCATGCGATCCAGCCGGCGTCGGCGGCCAGGGAGTTGGCCTTGCGTCACGGTTTTCTGTGTTTCATGCCGGAGCTGTCGATTCAGTCCGATCTGGCCGACGGCGTTTTGCGACGGCTGAGCATTGCCGACCTGCCGACCTGGCAGTGGGAGGTCACCATGGCCTGGCGCGCCGGCAAGCGCAGGGATGCGGGGAAGGAGCTGGTGCTGGACGCCGCCCGGGCTTTGGCCGGGCGGTGGGCCTTAATGGCGTCCGGCTAGCGATTCGGCGGCGCTTTGCGCCAGTTGGCTGTATTGCTGGCCGAACTCGGCCACCATCTGGCGCAATCTGGCGGTGTCGCGGGCGATGATGGTCTTGAGCAGGTTTTCCAGGAAGAGCTGGGTCTGGTCCATCTGGCTCTTGCCGGCGCGCAGAATGGCGAACAGGCAGCGCTGAGTCAGCGGCAGTAAGTCCTTCAGCGTGTGTTCCAGATAGCGGTTGCCGGCGTAGCGGTACAGGGTGTCGAGAAAATCGACGCCGTGGTCGTAAAAGCCGTGCAAATCGTCTTTGCGGTTGCATTCGGCTAACTGGGTGGTGACTTCGAAGAAGTGGGCCAGGTCGTCGTTTTGCCAGGAGGTGGCGAGGTTACAGACCGCTTGATCCAGCAGCAGGAACCACAGTTCGAAGAAATGGCGCACATCCTGACCGGTGATGCTGGACACCACCGCGCCGCGACGCGGGAAAATCTCCACCAGATGGCGGCGTTGCAAAATCAATAAAGCTTCGCGTACGGACCCGCGGCTGACTTCCAGTTCCGACGCAATGCGCAATTCCTGGATGCGCTCTCCGGCTTGCATCGTGCCTTGTATGATTTGTTTGCCCAGGTATTGGGCAATTTGTTCGGTCAGTGAGTCGTTCGCTTTGAACGTCATCTTGCTCTCCGGAATAGAATATTATTATTTTCCTATGTTTGATATGCGCCGGCAATCAAACTGCAACGTTTGTCTGGCAGTAGTTTGTCCGACAGATTGTTGTTATCAAAACATTATCAGCGGTTTTGGCGTCGACTGTTGTCAACTTGCCGCACTAGACAAGCGTTGCGAAGGTTTTACTTGCGCATTCATCATATCAATCATACGATTAAAACGCTTGTTTGAAATGGCTGACACGAGAGGGGCTATCAAAATAGGCGAGAGGCGACGGAGAGGCATTTCCGCCGTCTTGCGGACCCGGCCGGCGGCCGGCCCGAGCGGGAACAGCAGCCTCGCAGGCGACGAGCGGCGCAAGCCGAACGCCGCCGTAAGCGGGCCGTCCCGCGAGGGCGTCGAAGCCGGCGCGGCGTTTGCGAACTTTAGCGGGTTGTGTCCGGTGTGGAACCGGGAGTGTGATTCAGGCCTTCGCCCATGGCGAAGGCCTTTTTTCTTGCCGCTTATTCGGGACGACGGCAGGCCATCAGATAATTGACGGCGGTATCGTCGCCCAGCGCGTAGATGCGCGTCAGCGGGTTGTAACTCATGCCGCGGACGACATCCAGCTCCAGACCGGCGTTGCGGGCCATGCGCGACAATTCCGAAGGCTTGAGGAAGCGCGCGTATTCATGGGTGCCGCGTGGCAGCATGTTCAGCACGTATTCGGCGCCGATCACCGCCAGCAGATAGGATTTGGCGTTGCGGTTGAGCGTGGAGAAAAACACCCAGCCGCCGGGTTTGACCAGGCTGGCGCAGCTGCGCACCACGCTTTGCGGGTCCGGCACGTGTTCCAGCATTTCCATGCAGGTGACCACGTCGAAGCTGGCCGGCGCTTCCTCCGCCAGTTCTTCCACCGCCACGCAGCGGTAATCCACCGCCACGCCGGACTCCAGGCTGTGCAGCTGAGCCACTTTCAGCGATTTCTTGGCCAGGTCGATGCCGGTGACGCCGGCGCCGCGCGCGGCCATGCTTTCCGCCAGGATGCCGCCGCCGCAGCCCACGTCCAGCACTTGCTTGCCGGCGATGGCCGCGCGCGCGTCGATGAAGTCCAGGCGCAGCGGATTGATTTCATGCAGCGGCTTGAACTCGCCGCTCATGTCCCACCACTTGTGCGCCAGCTGGCTGAATTTGTCGATTTCGGTTTCGTCTACATTAATCATGATTATTTCGCCAGAATGCGATGACGCCAATCTTCCGCGCGCGCCTTGAGCGCGGCTTCGTCCAGAGTTTTGAGTTGGCGTTGTTCCAATAGGGCCTGACCTTTGACCCAGACATGGCTGACTTGTTCGCGGCCGGCCGCGTAGACCACGTGGGAGATCGGGTCGAAGGCCGGCGCGGTTTCGATGGCGGACAGATCGATGGCGATCAGGTCGGCCTGCTTGCCGGTCTTGATCGAGCCGACTTTGTCGGCGATGCCCAGCGCGCGCGCGCCGTTGAGCGTAGCCATGCGGATGGCGGCGGCGGCGGGCACCGAGGTGGGGTCCAGCGTGCCCACTTTGGCCAGCAGCGCCGCCAGCCGGGTTTCCGCCAGCATGTCCAGTTTGTTGTTGGAGGCGGCGCCGTCGGTGCCTATGCCCACCGCGATGCCGGCCTGCAGCATCTTGGGAATGGGGGCGATGCCGGAAGCCAGCTTCATATTGGACGAGGGATTGTGCGCCACCGACACGCCGTGCTTGGCCGCCAGTTCGATTTCCTCGTCGTTCAGATGCACCATGTGGGCGGCGATCAGGCGCGGCGACAGCAGGCCCAGCTGTTGCAGGCGGGCCAGCGGGCGCTGGTGCCGCTCCTTGACGCTGTTGCTGACCTCGTCCGCGGTTTCGTGGATATGGCAGTGGATCAGCATGTCTTCCTGTTCCGCCAGCGTCACAACCTTGGCGAAGGTGTCGTCCGACACCGTGTAGGGCGCGTGCGGGGCCAGGGTGAAGGTGATCAGTTCTTCGCCCAGGAACTGGCGGCGCTCGGCCAGGGACTTGCTGATGTAGTCGTCGGCGTTGCTGGCGTAATTGGTGGGGAACTCCAGGATGGAACAGCCGACAAAAGTGCGCATGCCGGAGGCCAGGCCGGCGCGGGCCATCGCGCCGTGATAGAAATACATGTCGTTGATGGTGGTGGTGCCGCCGCGGATCATTTCCCCCATCGCCAGCAGCGCGCCGTCGAACACGAAATCGTCGCGCACGTGTTTGCCCTCGGCCGGCCAGATATGATTGGTCAGCCAGTCCATCAGCGCCTTGTCGTCGGCGAGGCCGCGCAAGAGCGTCATCGCGGAGTGGCCGTGCAGATTGATCAGGCCCGGCATCAGCACGTGGTTGGGCAATTCCACGCGTTGATCCGCCTCCAGCGCGCCGGCTTGGTCGGCTGGAATAATCGCGGCAATCCTGCCATCCTTCAGAGCAATGGCGTGGTTTTCCAGGATTTCTCCGTCTTCCTCGACGGTAATGATCCAGCGGGCGGTGATAATTTTGTCATAACGGGACTGGGACATGGGGCAATCCTGGCGCGATTTTGAAGTGACGTGGATTGTAGGCCGAGGCTAAATGCAAGGCAATGACGGAGCGCGGGAAGCGGCGGCGAAGCAGGCTGGCGCAAGGCTTGCCGGATCCGGGCTTGACAAGGCGATGACTAGTGAATATTCCAGCATTTTGCCGCGATTATCCGGTGTATACTTTTGAAAATATGAACAACTGACGCATGGGCTCAATTGCCTGCGGCTAATGGCGAGCGATAATAAACGCAAACATGGCACACCACGCTGACGATAAATCCACAGCCAGTACCGGCCTTTCCCTCAGGGCTGTCTTTCTCATCGCCGTGGTGCTGGGCTTGCTGATTCCCGCGTCCATCATCAGTTATCTGAGTTTTAATATTCAACGGGACGCGTTGACCGCCCAGTTGGAAACCGATCAAAAACGCCTGCTGGACATCGTCGCTCTGGGC
This sequence comes from Chromobacterium sp. S0633, assembly GCF_024158805.1. Lineage (NCBI taxonomy): Bacteria > Pseudomonadati > Pseudomonadota > Betaproteobacteria > Neisseriales > Chromobacteriaceae > Chromobacterium > Chromobacterium sp. S0633. The sequence goes on from NZ_JAMZGH010000004.1 coordinate 115,993, forward strand.
ATGCAGGAGCCTTTGTGGAATCTGAGCCGCCAGGCCGGCAACCCGTTGATCGCTTCGGTGATGGAAGACGCGAGGGTGGTTTCCATCCGCGTCACCGACACCCAGTCCAATCAGATCTTTCTGTCTTCGGTGCGCGCGGAGCGCCGCATCGGCAGTGTCTCCTTTGTGGAAAAACCGGTGATCTACCGCGGCGAGGAAATCGGCCAGGTGACGCTGGAATTCGACAATGAACACCTCGCCATCGCGCTCAACAACCAGATCAAGAATATTCTGATGATTCTGGCGGCGCAGCTGGTGTTGTCCATTCTGCTGATCATGAGCATTCTGCACTCGCGTTTCCTCAGCCCGATGAAGGCCCTGACCGAACAGGCGCGCTTGCTGGCCGAACTCAAGCTGGACCGGCCGTTCGAATGGCAGCGCCGCGACGAGATCGGCCATCTGGGCAAACACTTGGAATGGACCCGCGCGGAACTCAAGCGCTTGCTGGACGAGTTGCGCGCCAAGACGCTGGCGCTGGAAGCGGACATTTCCCGCCGCCGCGAGGTGGAGGACGCGCTGCGCCGCTCCGAGAACAAATACCGCGAGCTGTTCTGGTCCAACCTCGACGGCATTGTGATCAGCTCGCTGGATGGCCAGGTGATAGACGCCAACCCCGCCTTCCTCAACCTGATGTGCTACAGCCTGGATCAGCTCAAGCTGCAGAATTTCTGGACGCTGGTGGGGCCGGAGAGCGAGGCGCTGGAGCGCTTCAATCTGGACAACAAGGTATTGCGCTTCGGCTACTGCGACGAGTTCGAGGCCACCTATATCAACCGTTTCGGCAATCCGGTGCCGGTCAGCGTCAAGACCGTGGCGATGCGCGACGCCTTCGGACGCATCAACGCGGTATGGCGCATGGTGCGCGACATCTCCGAGAAACGCGCGGCGGAGGAGAGGGTGCAACTGGCCGCCAAGGTGTTCGAGAACACCGTGGAAGGCATCATGATCACCGACGCGGACAAACGCATCCGCAGCGTCAACCGCGCTTTCACCGAGATCACCGGCTACACCCAGCACGAGGTGCTGGGCCAGAAGACCAGCGTGCTGTCCTCCGGCCGCCACGACCAGCCCTTCTACGAACAGATGTGGCAGTCCATCGCCGACCACGGCTCCTGGCAGGGCGAGTTGTGGAACCGCCGCAAGAACGGCGAGGTGTTCCCGGAATGGCTGGCGATCAACGCGGTGCGCAACAGCCTGGGCGAAATCACCCATTACGTGGCCATCTTCAGCGATCTGACCGAACGCAAGGCGGCCGACGAGCGCATCCAGTTCCTCGCCCATTTCGACGTGCTGACCAGCTTGCCCAACCGCGTGCACATGCAGGACCGGGTGGAGCTGGCTATCCACAACGCCGGCCGCGACAACGAGCGGCTGGCCTTGCTGCTGCTGGACCTGGACCGCTTCAAGACCGTCAACGAATCGCTGGGCCACACCGCCGGCGACACCCTGCTGCAGGTGGCGGCGGACCGGATCAAGGGCGTGCTGGGGCCGGGAGAGATGCTGGCGCGCCAGGGCGGCGACGAATTCATCGTGCTGCTGCCGGTGATTTCCGATCCGGGCGAGGCGGCGATGGCGGCGGAGCGCATCCGCGACGCCTTCACTGCGTCGATAGAGTTGCACAATCATGTGATCACCATCACGCCGTCCATCGGCATCAGCGTCTACCCGGACGACGGCCGCGACTACGAGACCCTGGTGCGCAACGCCGACGCGGCGATGTATCACGCCAAATCCTCGGGCCGCAACAGCTACAAGTTCTACACCGCCGACCTCAACGCCCGCGCCCGCGAAATCCTGGCGATTGAAAGCCAGCTGCGCTTCGCGCTGGAGCGCGAGGAGTTCGTGCTGCATTATCAGCCGCAAGTGGAAATGGCCAGCGGCCGCATCATAGGCGCCGAGGCGCTGATCCGCTGGAACCATCCGTCGCTGGGCGTGCTGGGGCCGGTGCGTTTCATCGAGGTGGCGGAGGAGCGCGGCTTCATCGTGCAGATCGGCAACTGGGTGATAGGCGAGGCCACGCGCCAGCTGGCCGCCTGGCGCAGCCAGGGTCTGCCGGAACTGACCCTGGCCATCAATCTGTCCGCCTTGCAGTTCCGCCAGTCCGATCTGGCGGATCAGATCACCTCGGCGCTGGCCACCAACGGCCTGCCCGGTCACGCGCTGGACATCGAGGTGACCGAGAGCGTGGTGATGGAAGACGCGATGGCCACCATACAGGCCATCGACAATATGAAGAATATGGGGCTGAAGCTGTCCATCGACGACTTCGGCACCGGCTATTCCAGCCTGTCTTATCTGAAGCGCTTCAAGGCGGACAAGCTGAAGATCGACCGTTCTTTCGTGCGCGACATCCCGCACGACGCCGACGACACCGCCATTGCCCGCGCCATCATCAATATGGCCAAGAACCTGAATATGAAGGTGGTGGCGGAAGGGGTGGAGACGATAGAGCAATGGCACTTCCTGCAACGCGAAGGCTGCGAATACGTGCAAGGCTACTTGATCGCCCGGCCGCTGCCGGCGGACGAGTTCGTCAAACTGCTGGCCCAGGACTGCCTGTTGCCGCAGGAGTGAGCTGACCCAAGGGCAGGGACGGGAGCGCGCGGATGACTTTCAAGATTGGCGACGAGGCGGTGGATGTCGGCAAGGAAGTGCTGTCGCGCAGCCTGGACTTCGTGCCCATTCCCATCCTGATCTCGGAATCCGACGCCAAGCTGGACCAGCCCGGCCGGCGCGTGCATCGCTATCTGAACCGCGCTTTCCTGCAGCAGATAGGCTACACGCTGGAGCAGATGCCGGACATGGAGGCCTGGTTTCGTCTGGCTTATCCCGATCCGGCCTACCGCTTGGAGGTGGAGCAGAGCTGGCTGCAGGCGGTGAAGGACAGCCTGGCGCTGGGCCGCAACCTGGCGGAGATGACGGTGAGGGTGTGCTGCGCCGACGGCCGCCTGCGCTGGTTCATCGTCACCGCGCAACTGCATGCCGATCTGCTGCCCAACTGGCACATCGTCACTTTCCGCGACGTGGACGACCTCAAGTGCGCGATGGACGAGAACGTCAGGTTGTCGCGCACGGATTTTCTCACCGGTTTGATCAACCGCCGCGAGGCGGTGCGTCAGATGGAGGCCGCCTGGCTGCAATGGCTGCAGACGCGCCGGCCGTTCGCGGTCTTGTTGTGCGATATCGACCATTTCAAACTGGTGAACGACCATTTCGGCCATGACGGCGGCGACTATGTGCTGGTGGAAGCGGCGCGCTTGCTGAGCGAGACGTTTCCGGACTTGCTCTGTTCGCGCTGGGGCGGGGAAGAGTTTCTGCTGCTGGCTCCGGACGCCGATCAGGCCAAGGCCGCGGCCTTGGCGGAACAGGCCCGGCAGCGGCTCGCCGCCGCCAATCTGCAATGGCAGCAGCATCCGGTGCCCTTGACCCTGAGCATAGGCCATGTCTGCGCGCAGCCGGGCCTGGAAGTGGAGGTCTTGCTGCAGCGCGCGGACGCCGCCTTGTATCAGGCCAAGGCGGCGGGGCGCAATTGCTGTCGGGCGGGGTGAGGCCGGCGGGCCGTCAACGGGCGGTCATCGCCTGTCTCAGGTAGTCGATGAACGCCCGCAGTTTCGCCGGCTGATGCAGGTGGTGCGGGTAATACAGGTAGAAGGCCTCCGCCGGCGGCATCCATTCTTCCAATACGGCGATCAGGCCGCCGTCCGCCAGATGGGGTTCGGCCATCGCCTGCGGCAGATAGGCGAGGCCGAGTCCGCCCAGCGCGACGTGCAGCGCCGCCGCGGTGTCGTTGGCGGTTAGCGGCCCTTGCACCGCGACTTCGAACGGCCGGCCGGCGTCGACGAATTGCCAGCGGTAGATCTGGCCGCTGCTGGCGAAGCGATAGCGCAGGCAATCATGTTGTCGCAACATGGCCGGATGCGCGGGTACGCCGCGCGTTTGCAAATAAGCCGGGCTGGCCGCTACGCAAAAGCGGAGCGGGGCGCTGACCGCCACCGCCTGCATATCCTGTTGCAGGCTCTCGCCGAAGCGCAGGCCGGCGTCCAGACCGCGCTCCACGATATCCACCAATTGATTGTTCACGTCCAGTTCCAGCTTTAGCTGCGGATGCGCGCGCATGAAGCCGGCCAGCAAGGGATACAGCAGCAGGGCGGCGGCGGTATGCGGCAAGGTCAACTTCAGGGTGCCGCTGAGCTGACCTTGCCATTGGCGAGTGTCTTCCAGCGCGCCGTCCAACTGTTCCAGCAGCGGCCTGATCCGCGCCAGCAGCGCCTGGCCGGCTTCGGTCAGCCCAACCTTGCGGGTGGTGCGGTTCAGCAGGCGCACGCCCAGTTGCGCCTCCAATTGACGCAGCGTCTGGCTCAGCGCCGAGGGGGTGACCTCTTGCTGGGCGGCGGCGCGGGTGAAGCTGCCGTGCTGGGCGATGAGGCGGAAGGCTTGCAAGGCGTGCAGGGAGTTTTGCGGCATTGTGAAGATTTTCTACGTAATGCATGCAGATTAAGCCGGTTTTTCCGATGGAGGCAAGCGCATATGCTTCAGGCATCTTAACCGACCGCGAAGGATGGCTGGCATGAAACAACGTATCCTGGGCCGTAACGGCCCCTCCGTTTCCGCTTTGGGCTTGGGCTGCATGGGCATGAGCGCTTTCTACGGCGCGCATGACGACGCGGAATCGCTGCGCACGCTGAATCACGCGCTGGATCGCGGCGTCAATCTGCTGGACACCGCGGATATGTACGGACCTTACCGCAACGAGGAATTGCTGGCGCAGCTGCTGAAGTCGCGCCGTAGCGAGGTGGTGCTGGCCACCAAGTTCGGCATCGTGATGGACCCGGCCAATCCGGCCGCGCGCGGCGTCAACGGTCGGCCGGAATACGTGCGCAGCAGTTGCGAAGGCAGTCTCAAGCGGCTGGGCGTCGACGTCATCGATCTTTACTATCTGCACCGCGTGGACCCGCAAGTGCCTATCGAAGAAACGGTGGGCGCGATGGCGGAGCTGGTGCGCGCCGGCAAGGTCCGTTACCTGGGCCTGTCCGAGGCGGCGCCCGACACCTTGCGCCGCGCGCACGCCGTCCATCCCATCCACGCGCTGCAAAGCGAATACTCGCTGTGGACGCGGGACCCGGAGCAGCAAACGCTGGACTTGTGCCGGGAGCTGGGCGTCGGTTTCGTCGCCTACAGCCCGCTGGGGCGCGGTTTTTTGACCGGGGCGATCCGAAGCCCGGACGACTTCGACGCCGACGACTACCGGCGCGGCAATCCGCGCTTTCTCGGCGAGAATTTCCGCCGCAATCTGGCGCTGGTGGACCGGGTGAAGGCCTTGGCCGAAGCCAAGGGCTGCACGCCGGCGCAATTGGCGCTGGCCTGGGTGCTGGCGCACGGTGATCACATCGTCGCCATTCCCGGCGCGCGCCGCATCCGCAATCTGGACGACAATCTGGGCGCGCTGACGCTGGCACTGAGTCCGGCGGAGCGGGCGGAAATCGACGCGGTCTTTCCGCCGGAGGCCGTCAGCGGCCTGCGCTACGCGTCCGAGGTGATGGCGACGGTGCAGCGCTGAGCGCGGTTTTAGCGGTCTCGCCGCCAGTCGCGGCGGTCGCGCTCATGGCCGCGGCCATGGTCGTGATCGTCGTCGCCATGCCAGCCGTGGCGTTCGTGTTCGCGCCTGTACTCATGGCCGCGTTGAACCTGCTGATAACGCGGCACATAGACTTGGCGGTACCACTCGTCGCGAACGAAGTAGACCGGGCGGCCGCAGGCGCCGTAGCGGCCGCAGTAGCGACGCCAATCCTTCATGTGGCCGGGCGGCACCCGCAGATACATCGGCGCCACCGCCACCGGGGCGGGCTGGATGACCACCGGTTGCGGATAGATCAGCTGCGGAGGCGGGAAACCGCCCAGGCTGAGTTGTCCGTAGAAGCCGGGCTGGCCGATGGTGATGGAGACGCCGGCCTGGGCCGGCATGGCGCAGAGCCATGCCGAGGCGCTCAGCGCGGCGAATGCGAATAGACGTTTCATGGCGAATGTCCTTTTAGTCGTACAAGCGAGTGTTGTACTGCCAATATCGTCCGACACTATTGCGCATGCGCGAAGCTGAAGGACGGAATGATGTCTATTGTTGGCGGAAAGGAGGTTTAGCAAACAAAAGCAAAACTTCCCGGCTGCGATGGACGGCCTGGCAAGGCGCCCTGCGTTGCCGCGAGTCTTGTCTTCTATAGGAAACGCTTTCATGCAAAAACTTCTGCAAGTCCACTTTGATTTTTCCGGTCCTTTCGGCGACGAGATGGCAAGCCGCTTGCAAGAGCTGGCGGCGTCCATCAATCAGGAGCCCGGCTTCATCTGGAAAATATGGACGGAGAGCCCGGACCGGCAAGAGGCTGGCGGCATTTATCTGTTTGCCAGCGAAGAAACGGCGCAAGCTTATCTGCGCATGCACAGCGCAAGACTGAAAGCCTTGGGGGTGACCGAGGTCAGCGGCAGGATTTTCGACGTGAACCTGGCGCTCAGCGAGCTCAATCATGCGGGCTTTGCGCGCGGGCCGGAGCCGCTTGGGGCCGAGTAGCCGGCAGCCCTGGTCAGCGGGGCCTTGTGCCGAGGTTCTTGTCTGCGTTTGAAAAGCAGGGTACGGCAGAGGGGGAAAAGAAAAAGCCGCTCGCCGGAAGGCGGGCGGCTGGGTCGAGCCGTAGGCTTGAAGCGCTTATTCCGGACGCATCTGCGGGAACAGAATGACGTCGCGGATGGACGGCGCGTCGGTCAGCAGCATCACCAGGCGGTCGATGCCGATGCCGCAGCCGCCGGTCGGCGGCAGGCCGTATTCCATCGCGCGGATGTAGTCGGCGTCGTAGTGCATCGCCTCGTCGTCGCCGGCGTCCTTCTGCGCCACCTGGGACAGGAAGCGCGCAGCCTGGTCTTCCGGATCGTTCAACTCGGAGTAGCCGTTGGCGTGCTCTCGGCCGACGATGAACAGCTCGAAGCGTTCGGTCAGGCCCGGCTTGCTGTCGGAACCGCGCGCCAGCGGGGACACTTCCACCGGGTAGTCGATGATGAAGGTCGGGTTCCACAGCAGGCTTTCGGCGCATTCTTCAAACAGCGCCAGTTGCAGGCTGCCCAGGCCCGGCGCCGGCGGCAGCTTGCCGCCCAGGCGCTTGATCTCGCTGGCCACCCAGGCCGCGTCGTCCAGTTGGGCATCTGTGTATTGCGGGTTGTAGTGCTTGATCGCGCCGACGATGGTGAAGCGGTCGAACGGTTTGCCCAGATCCACTTCCTTGCCCTGGTAGCTGACGGTGGTGGAGCCGCAGGATACCAGCGCGCATTCGCGGATGATGGCTTCGGTCATTTCCATCATGCGCTGGTAGTCGCTGTAAGCTTCGTAGAACTCGATCATGGTGAACTCGGGGTTGTGGCGCGTGCTCATCCCCTCGTTGCGGAAGTTGCGGTTGATCTCGAACACGCGCTCCAGACCGCCCACCACCAGGCGCTTCAGATACAGCTCAGGCGCGATGCGCAGGTACAAGGGCATGTCCAGCGCATTGTGGTGGGTGACGAAAGGCTTGGCCGCGGCGCCGCCCGGGATCGGGTGCATCATCGGGGTTTCCACTTCCAGATAGCCTTCGCCCACCATCACGTCGCGCACCTTCTGGATGATCTTGGAGCGCTTGATGAAGGTCTGGCGGCTGTCCTCGTTCATGATCAGGTCGGCGTAGCGCTGACGGTACTTGGTTTCCTGATCGGTGATGCCGTGGAATTTCTCCGGCAGCGGACGGATGTTCTTGGACAGCAGGCGCACTTCGCTGGCCTGCACCGTCAGTTCGCCGGTCTTGGTCTTGAACAGCACGCCCTTGATGGCGACGATGTCGCCCAGGTCCCAGTGCTTGAACTCGGCGTGCTGTTCTTCGCCCACGCCGTCATTGGAGATATAGGCCTGGATGCGACCGCTGCCGTCTTGCAGCGTGGCGAAGCTGGCCTTGCCCATCACACGTTTCAACATCATGCGGCCGGCGACGGCAACCTCGATCTTTTCGGCTTCCAGCGCTTCCTTTTCCTTGCCGGCGTGCGCGTCCTGCAGGACTTGCGCGAAGTGGCTGCGCTTGAAGTCGTTGGGGAAGGCGATGCGCTGTTCGCGGATGCTCTTCAGCTTTTGGCGGCGTTCCGCCATGATCTGGTTTTCGTCCTGGCTGGGCGATGCTTGCTCGTGTTCAGACATGTTCACTCCGTAGTTCAATGCAATGGCTGTTGGCCGCCGCGCGGGCGGCGGCCGGGTTAAGCGGGTTTTAGGTTCAGACGCCCTGTTTCAGGCTGGCTTCGATGAAGCCGTCCAGGTCGCCATCCATGACGCCCTTGATGTTGCCCACTTCGTAGCTGGTGCGCAGGTCCTTGATGCGGGACTGGTCGAAGACGTAGGAGCGGATCTGGTGGCCCCAGCCCACATCGGTCTTGGTGTCTTCCAGCGCCTGCTTGGCCTCGTTGCGCTTTTTCAGTTCCAGTTCGTACAGCTTGGCGCGCAGCATCTGCATCGCTTCGTCGCGGTTGCGGTGCTGGGAGCGGTCGTTCTGGCACTGCACCACGATCCCGGTGGGATTGTGGGTAATGCGCACGGCGGAGTCGGTCTTGTTGATGTGCTGACCGCCGGCGCCGGAGGCGCGGTAGGTATCGACGCGCAGATCGGCCGGATTGATGTCGATCTCGAAGCTGTCATCCACTTCCGGATAGACGAAGACCGAGGAGAAGGAGGTGTGGCGACGCGCGTTGGAGTCGAACGGCGATACTCGCACCAGGCGGTGCACGCCCACTTCCGAGCGCAGCAGGCCATAGGCGTATTCGCCGCTGATCTTCAGCGTGGCGCTGGTGATGCCGGCCACTTCGCCTTCGGACTCTTCCAGCACTTCCACGCTGAAGCCCTTGCGTTCGGCGTAGCGGATATACATGCGCAGCAGCATGCCGGCCCAGTCCTGGGCCTCGGTGCCGCCGGCGCCGGCCTGGATGTCCAGGAAGCAGTTGTTCGGGTCCATCGGATCGTGGAACATCCGGCGGAATTCCAGCTGCGCGAGCTTGGCTTCGGCGGTGTCCAGATCGGCCTGCACGGCCAGGATAGTGTCGTCGTCGTTTTCGGCGCGGCCCATCTCGAACAATTCGGCGCTGTCGCCGACCATGGCGCTGATCTCGTCGATCACCAGCACCACGTCTTCCAGCTGTTTGCGCTCGCGGCCCAGTTCCTGGGCGCGCTTGGGATCATTCCAGATGTCCGGGTCTTCGGTCAGGCGGGAAACTTCTTCCAGACGGTCTTTTTTACCGTCGTAGTCAAAGATACCCCCGGATGTCGGCGCCACGGGTGGCCAGGTCGTCTATCTTGGCCGCGATTTGGTTCAGTACTTCGACTTCAATCATGCTCAACTCCAAATGGCAGTCTGTTAAATATAGGCAGTCGGGAAATCGGGTCTTGATCAAAGACAAAAAAGCGCACCGTAAGGTGCGCTTTTGCTGAAAAGACTTGGGATGGATCAGCCAAACAGGTGAGCGATGGCGGCGCGCTCTTCTTCCAGTTCGGCCAGGGTGAAGTTCATCCGCTCGCGGCTGAACTCGTCGATTTCCAGACCTTGCACAATCTTGTATTCGCCATTTTCGCATACAACCGGGAAGCCGTACATCACGCCTTCCGGGATGCCGTAGGAGCCGTCGGACGGAATGCCCATGGTCACCCATTTGCCTTGGCTGCCCAGCACCCAGTCGTGGACGTGGTCGATGGCGGCGTTGGCGGCGGAGGCGGCGGAAGACAGGCCGCGCGCTTCGATGATGGCGGCGCCGCGCTTGCCCACGGTGGGCAGGAATACGTCGCGGTTCCAGGCTTCGTCGTTGATCATGGCCTTGACCGGCTGGCCATCAATGCTGGCGAAGCGGTAGTCGGCGTACATGGTCGGCGAGTGGTTGCCCCATACCGCCAGCTTCTCGATGGCGGCCACCGGCTTGCCGGTCTTGGCGGCGATCTGGGACAGCGCGCGGTTGTGGTCAAGACGCAACATGGCGGTGAAGTTTTTCGGATTCAGGTCCGGAGCGGACTTCATCGCGATCCAGGCGTTGGTGTTGGCCGGGTTGCCCACTACCAGCACTTTCACGTCGCGGGCGGCGTGGTCGTTCAGCGCCTTGCCTTGAACGGTGAAGATGGCGCCGTTGGCTTCCAGCAGATCCTTGCGCTCCATGCCCTTGCTGCGCGGGCGGGCGCCCACCAGCAGCGCGACCTTGACGTCCTTGAAGGCCACGTTCGGGTCGTCGGTGGCAACCATGCCGGCCAACAGCGGGAAGGCGCAGTCTTCCAGTTCCATCATCACGCCCTTGAGGGCGGTTTGGGCTTGCGGCAGGTCCAGCAGTTGCAGGATGACCGGTTGATCCTTGCCGAGCATTTCGCCGCTGGCAATGCGGAACAGCAGACTATAGCCGATTTGGCCGGCTGCGCCGGTGACGGCGACGCGAACGGGAGCTTTCATTGGCGGACTCTCCTTTGATGTATCCGATAATGACGATATGCAGATGTTGCTCTGCAGCATTGAATGCTTTTGTGCGGCTGAGTGTAACACGGAGTATAGCCAAAGTGGGGGTGTAATCCTCATCAGAAAAGCTGATGGGTCCAGTAAAGTCTTGTATCTTATATAAGACTTGTATTTACGCTTGATTTGTTTGGTGATACAACAGAGAACATGACAGATCGACCGCTGCGTAGACAGCCGCTGTACAGCCAGATCAAGCAGCAATTGCTGCGCCGGATCGGCGATGGCGAATGGCAGGAGAACGATGCCTTGCCCAGCGAATGGGACTTGGCGGACGAGCTGGGCGCAAGCCAGGGCACGGTGCGCAAGGCCTTGGGCGAACTGGTGGCCGACGGCCTGCTGTATCGCGCGCAGGGCAGGGGCACTTTCGTGGCGCCGGCGCCCAGCGAGTGGGGCGAAGGCCTGCTGCTGACGCCGGGCCTGTTCAACGAGCAGCCGGACGATCTGGCGCGGGAGTTCCTCGGCATTTCGCGGGGCAACGCCAGCGACGACATGGCCGCGGCATTGCAATTGCGGCGCGCTGCGCCTTTATTGAGAGTTCGGCAGCTGTGGCGTTGGCACGGCATCCCGGTCGCGGTGGACGAGGCCTTCTTGCCGGCCGACGAGTTCGAGGGGCTGGACGCGCGATGGCTGCGTGGCTCGTCCGGGGTGTACCAGGCGCTGCAGCAGCGTTTCGGCATCCGTTTGAAAGTATTGTGCGAGCAGTTTCGCGCGTTGATGTTGCCGCGCGAGGAGAGCGCGCTGCTCGGCGTCACCGGCATGGTGGCCGAGGCGCCGGCCTTGAGCCTGATCCGGATTTCCGGCTCGATGGAGGGCGTGCCGCTGGAGTGGCGGCAGCGTTACTGTCTGACGCACAACTGGGCTTACACCGCCCGCCGGGCTTGACGCGGCGGGCTTTTGACGTGACGTGGACGGCTGGGCCGGCGGCGAAAAACGGGCCGCGGCCAGCCAGTTTTGCTAGAATCCCCGGGTCATATTGCACCGCGATATTCCTGGTGCGGCATGAGCGGTAATGACGGGCATCCAGCCATAACAACAACGGAGCCCTTCAAGCGGGCGGTCTCGTAGCGGACCGTCTGTTGTGTAACCTCTTGGTTCTAAAAACATCCAAGGAAGCCATATGCAGAAGCAACGACCAAAGCACCTGGATCTGGCCAAGATCAGATTGCCGATTCCCGGCATCGTCTCGATCTTGCACCGGATCAGCGGTGTTGCGCTGTTCTTTTCTCTCCCACTGTTGATTTACCTGTTGCACGGTTCGCTGAGTTCGGCCGAATCGTTCGAAACCTACCGCGCCGTGGTGGGCAACCCGCTGATGAAGCTGGTGTTGCTCGGCCTGTTGTGGGCGTATATGCACCACTTCTGTGCCGGTATCCGTTTCCTCTTCCTCGATATTCATAAAGGTCTCGAACTGCAGACCGCCCGCGCCACCGCCAAGACCGTCGTGGCCGTCAGCCTGGCGCTGACCGTGGTTCTGGGAGTTGCTCTATGGTAAATCGCAATGTCGTCGGCGCCGGCTATGGCCTGCGCGATTGGATCATGCAGCGCGTCACCGCGGTGATCATGTTGATCTACACCGTGGCTTTGGCTTTGTTCCTGTTGACCATGCCGTCCGGCTACGAAGGCTGGAAGGCGTTCTTCGGCCAGTTCTGGGTGCAGTTGCTGACTCAGGTGAGCCTGATCGCTCTGTTCCTGCACGTATGGGTGGGTATCCGCGATCTGTGGATGGACTATGTGAAGCCGGTGGGCGTACGCCTGGCGCTGCACGTGTTCACCATCGTCTGGCTGGTTTCCTGTTTTATCTATTCCGTTAAAGTGGTCTGGGGGCTGTAATGGGTATTCCTGTTCGTCATTTCGACGCCGTTATCGTTGGGGCAGGCGGAGCAGGCATGCGCGCGGCCTTGCAATTGTCCGAGGCCGGCCTGAAGACAGCGGTGCTGTCCAAGGTATTCCCGACCCGCTCCCACACCGTTGCCGCCCAGGGCGGCGTGTCCGCTTCTCTCGGCAACTCTGAGGAAGATCATTGGCACTGGCATATGTACGACACCGTCAAGGGGTCGGACTGGCTGGGCGATCAGGACGCCATCGAATTCATGTGCCGCGAAGCGCCCAAGGTGGTGGTGGAGCTGGAGCACTTCGGCATGCCGTTCGACCGCAACGCCGACGGTTCCATCTACCAGCGCCCGTTCGGCGGCCATATGTCGAATTTCGGCGAAAAGCCGGTGCGCCGCGCCTGCGCCGCAGCCGACCGCACCGGCCACGCCATGCTGCACGCGCTATACCAGCGCAATGTGCGCGCCAATACCCATTTCTTCGTTGAATGGATGGCGCTGGACCTGATCCGCGACGCCGACGGCAATGTCCAGGGCGTGATCGCCATGGAAATGGAAACCTCGGAAATCGTCGTGTTCCAGGCCAAGGCCACCTTGTTCGCCACCGGCGGCGCCGGCCGCATCTTCTCCTCGTCCACCAACGCCTTCATCAATACCGGCGACGGCCTGGGCATGGCTTCCCGCGCGGGCATCCCGCTGGAAGACATGGAGTTCTGGCAGTTCCACCCGACCGGAGTGGCCGGCGCCGGCGTGTTGATCACCGAAGGCGTGCGCGGCGAAGGCGGCATTCTGCGCAATGCGCAGGGCGAACGCTTCATGGAGCGCTACGCGCCCAACGCCAAGGACCTGGCGTCCCGCGACGTGGTGTCGCGCGCGATGGTGACCGAGATCAACGAAGGCCGCGGCTGCGGTCCGAACAAGGATCACGTGCTGCTGGACATCACTCACCTGGATCCGGAAGTGATCATGTCCAAGCTGCCGGGCATCCGCGAGATTTCGATCAAGTTCGCCGGCGTGGACCCGATCAAGGCCCCGATTCCGGTGGTACCGACTTGCCATTACCAGATGGGCGGCATTCCCACCAACTACCACGGCGAAGTGGTGGTGCAGGGCGAAAAAGTGCAGGGCTTCTACGCGGCCGGCGAATGCGCCTGCGCGTCGGTGCACGGCGCCAACCGCCTGGGCACCAACTCGCTGCTGGACTTGCTGGTGTTCGGCAAGAGCTCGGCCAACTCCATGATCGAGTTCATCAAGCAGCATCCGGAAGACCTGCCGGAACTGGCGCTGGCCGATGTCGAGCGCTCCATCGCCCGCGTCGAGCGCCTGAATCAGCAGACCGGCGGCGTGCAAGTCAACGACGCGCGCGAAGCCATGCAGCGCACCATGCAGGCGCACTGCGGCGTGTTCCGCTTCAAGGACATGCTGGCCGAAGGCGTGGAGAAGATTCTGGAAGTGGAGAAGATGGTGCAGCGCACCGAGATCTCCGACAAGTCCAATGTCTTCAACACCGCCCGCATCGAGGCGCTGGAGCTGGAGAACCTGATCGAAGTGGCCAAGGCCACCATGATCTCGGCCAACGCCCGCACCGAGAGCCGCGGCGCCCATGTGCGCGACGACGCCAAGGACACCGAGGAAACCCCGAACGGCCGCGACGACAAGAACTGGCTGAAGCATACCTTGTGGTATCGCGAAGCCAACCGTCTGGATTACAAGCCGGTCAATCTGAAGCCGCTGTCGGTCGATACGATCGCGCTGAAGACCCGCTCCTACTAAGGGTTCCATCAAGATGACTACCGAAACCGTCAAATTCCGCATCTACCGCTACAATCCGGAAACCGATGCCAAGCCGTATATGCAGGACATCAGCGTGGAGATGGACTCCACCGAGCACAAGCTCTTGGACGCGCTGGTCAAGCTGAAGGTGAAGGACGACACGCTGAGCTTCCGCCGCTCCTGTCGCGAAGGCGTGTGCGGTTCCGACGCGATGAACATCAACGGTAAGAACGGCCTGGCCTGCCTGACCGACTTCCGCGACCTGAAACAGCCGATCGAGCTGCGTCCGCTGCCGGGTCTGCCGGTGATCCGCGATCTGATCGTGGACATGACCCAGTTCTTCAAGCAGTACCACTCGATCAAGCCTTATGTGATCAACGACACGCCGCCGCCGGAACGCGAGCGCAAGCAGTCGCCGGAAGACCGTAAGGAACTGGACGGCCTGTACGAGTGCATTCTGTGCGCTTGCTGCTCGACGTCCTGCCCGTCCTTCTGGTGGAACCCGGACAAGTTCGTCGGTCCGGCCGGCCTGTTGGCCGCCTATCGCTTTATCGCGGACACCCGCGACGAAGCGACCAAGGAGCGCCTGGACAACCTGGAAGACCCGTACCGCCTGTTCCGTTGCCACACCATCATGAACTGCGTGGACGTGTGTCCTAAGGGCCTGAATCCGACCAAGGCGATTGGCAAGATCAAGGACCTGATGGTCAAGCGTGCAGTATGACCGCCTACGATCCGATTGAACTCAAGCGGATCCGTTGGCGGTCCCGGCGGGGGCTGCTGGAGCTGGATCTGGTGCTGGAGAAATTCTTCGCCGGCCCCTTCGACCAGCTCGCCCCCGCCGAGATTGAGGCTTATCGGCGGTTGCTGGATTTGCCCGATACCGATTTTCTGGACGTCGTCAGCGGCAAGGCCGATCTGGACGACCCGGAAGAGATGGGCATCGTGGCGATTCTCCGTTCGCTCTGACGGCTGTGCATCACCCCAATTACAACGACCATAAACCGACTGGGAGTATTGCTGTGGAAACTGATCGCAAAGTAACGCTCACATACAACGAGGGTAAGGAAACTCTGGATTTGCCGGTCCAGAGCGGCACTTTGGGGCCGGATGTCGTCGACATCCGCACCTTCTCCAAAACCGGCATGTTCACGTTCGACCCGGGCTTCCTGGCCACCGCCAGCTGCGAGTCCGGCATCACCTTCATCGACGGCGATCTGGGCCAGCTCTACTATCGCGGCTACCCGATCGAGCAACTCGCCGAGAAGAGCGATTACCTGGAAGTCTGCTACCTGCTGCTGAACGGCGAACTGCCGACCGCGGCGCAGCGCAAGGACTTCGAGCGCGGCATCATGCGCCACAATATGCTGCACGATCAGCTGATGAGCCTGTTCAAGGGCTTCCGTCGCGACGCGCATCCGATGGCGGTGATGGTGGGCGTGGTGGGCGCGCTGTCCGCCTTCTACCATGACTCGCTGGACATCTCCAATCCTGAGCATCGCCGCATTTCCGCGCATCGCCTGGTGGCCAAGCTGCCGACCATCGCCGCGCAAGCTTACCGCTACAACAAGGGTCTGCCGTTCTCCTACCCGAAAAACGGCCTGACCTACGCGGAAAACTTCCTGCACATGATGTTCTCCACCCCGTGCGAAGAGTACAAGGTGAACCCGGTGCTGGCGCGCGCGCTGGACCGCATCTTCACCCTGCACGCCGATCACGAGCAGAACGCCTCCACCTCCACCGTGCGTCTGGCGGGCTCCTCCGGCGCCAACCCCTTCGCGTGTATCGCCGCCGGCATCGCCTGCCTGTGGGGCCCGTCCCATGGCGGCGCCAACGAAGCCGTGCTGAAGATGCTGGATGAAATCGGCAGCGTGGAAAACGTGGCCGACTTCATGCAAGGCGTGAAGGACAAGCGCTACAAGCTGATGGGCTTCGGCCACCGCGTGTACAAGAACATGGACCCGCGCGCTTCCATCATGAAGCAGACCTGCGACGAAGTGTTGAACGAATTGGGCCTGCACAACGATCCCAAGTTCAAGCTGGCGATGGAACTGGAAAAGATCGCGCTGTCCGATCCCTACTTCATCGAGCGTAAGCTGTACCCGAACGTGGACTTCTACTCCGGCATCGTCTTGTCGGCCATCGGCATCCCGGTGTCGATGTTCACCCCGATCTTCGCGCTGGCCCGCACCGTGGGCTGGATCGCCCACTGGAGCGAAATGATCTCCGACCCGGCGATGAAGATCGGCCGTCCGCGTCAGTTGTACACCGGCGCCCCCCGCCGCGATTTCATTCCGGTGGAGAAGCGCAAGTAAGCAGGAACGAGGGTTGGCTGGAGCAGGGCTTCAGCCAGCCTTTTTTTCCGGCCCGACGGCGGGCCGGGGCAGGGTCAGAATGTTATGGGAAGCACAACAAAAAGTTTTTCCGATAGCGTTTTCCCCATGCAGCAACAGGGAGTTCGCGCCAGGGCGTAGCTGGCCGGATTCCGAACAGAAACGACAAAGGGTAGCCCCATGATGCAATCCATGTACAGCCATTCTTACCTGTTCGGTGGGAATGCACCGTTCATCGAGGAGCTGTACGAACAGTACCTCGCTGACGCCAACTCCGTTCCGAACGAGTGGCGCGACTATTTCGACAAGCTGGCGCAAGCGCCGGGCGCTGCCGAACGCGATGTGCCGCACATGCCGATCCAGGAATCCTTCATTCAGCTGGCCAAGAAGCCGGCCGCCGGCCAGCGCGCCAGCAGCGGGGCTGAATGGGACACCATGCAAAAGCAGGTGGGGGTGCTGAAACTGATTTCCGCCTACCGCGTGCTGGGCAGCCGCCAGGCCAATCTGGACCCGCTCAAGCGCATGGACCAGGAGCTGGTGCGCGAACTGGACCCGGCTACCCATGGCTTGACCGGCGCCGACATGGCGGTGCAATTCAACGCCGGCTCGCTGGTGGGCCCGCAGAAGATGCCGCTGTCCGACATCCTGGCGCGCCTGAAGCAGACCTACTGCGGCAATATCGGCGTCGAGTACATGCACATCACCAAGTCGGATGAAAAGCATTGGGTGCAAAAGCGCTTCGAGGGCGATCTGTCCACGCCGCATTACGACGCGGCCAAGAAGCAGCGCATCCTGAAGCAGATCACCGCATCCGAGACGCTGGAACGCTATCTGCACACCAAATACGTCGGCCAGAAGCGCTTCTCGCTGGAAGGCGGCGAGTCCGCCATCGCCGCGCTGGATCACCTGATCCAGAACGCCACCGGCCAGGGCGTGCAGGAACTGATCATCGGCATGGCCCACCGCGGCCGTCTGAACGTGCTGGTCAACACCCTGGGCAAGCTGCCGCGCGACCTGTTCGCCGAATTCGAAGGCAAGGCCGCCCAGCAAATGGCCTCCGGCGACGTGAAGTACCACATGGGCTTCTCCTCCGACATCCCGACCGCCGACGGCCCGATGCATGTGTCGCTGGCCTTCAACCCCTCGCACCTGGAAATCGTCAACCCGGTGGTGGAGGGCTCGGTGCGCGCGCGGCAGGAACGCCGCAAGGACGCGGAACGCAAGACCGCGGTGCCGGTATTGATCCACGGCGACTCCGCCTTTGGCGGCCTGGGCGTCAACCAGGGCACCTTCAACCTATCGCAGACCCGCGGCTACGGCACCGGCGGCACGATACACATCGTGATCAACAACCAGGTGGGCTTCACCACCTCGGACACCCGCGACATCCGCTCCACCATGTATTGCACCGACGTGGCCAAAATGATCGAAGCGCCGATCTTCCACGTCAACGGCGATGATCCGGAAGCCGTCTGCTATGTGATGCAGGCCGCGCTGGACTACCGGATGACCTTCAAGAAGGACGTGGTCATCGATCTGGTGTGCTATCGCAAACTGGGCCACAACGAGGGCGACGACCCGTTCCTGACCCAGCCGATGATGTACAAGAAGATCGCCAAGCACCAAGGCGTGCGCGCGATGTACGCCGAGCGTCTGGTGCAGGAAGGCGTGCTGAAGGCGGAAGAGGCCGACGCTCAGATCCAGGCCTACCGCGACGCGCTGGACAAGGGCGAGCACGTGGAGCAGACCGCGCTGACCAATTACAAGCGCGAACACGCGCTGGACTTCAGCCAGTACCTGGGCACCCACTGGGCGCATCCGACCGACACCTCCTTGCCGCAGGCCGACATCCAGCGCCTGACCGAGAAGTTCACCTCGCTGCCGGACGGCTTCAAGCTGCATCCGACGGTGCAGAAGGTGCTGGCCGCGCGCAAGGCGATGGCCGCCGGCGAGCAGAACGCGGACTGGGGCATGGCCGAGACCCTGGCTTACGCCAGCCTGGTGACCAATGGCTTCGGCGTGCGCCTGTCCGGCGAAGACTCTGGCCGCGGCACCTTCTCCCATCGTCATTCGGTCTTGCACGACCAAAACCGCGAGAGCTGGGACCAGGGCAGCTATGTGCCGCTGCGCAATATGTCGGACAACCAGGCCGATTTCCTGGTGATCGACTCCATCCTGAACGAAGAAGCGGTGCTGGCCTATGAATACGGCTATGCCTGTTCCGCTCCGGATCAGCTGGTGATCTGGGAAGCCCAGTTCGGCGACTTCGCCAACGGCGCCCAGGTGGCCATCGACCAGTTCATTTCCTCCGGCGAGACCAAGTGGGGCCGTCTGTGCGGCCTGACCACCATCCTGCCGCACGGCTACGACGGCCAGGGCCCGGAACACTCGTCCGCGCGCCTGGAGCGTTGGCTGCAACTGTGCGCCGAGCACAATATGCAGGTGGTGATGCCGTCCGAAGCCTCGCAGATGTTCCACATGCTGCGTCGCCAGGTGCTGCGCCCGTATCGCAAGCCGCTGGTCATCTTCCTGTCCAAGCGCCTGCTGCGCTTCAAGGATTCGATGAGCCCGATCGAAGCGTTCACCAGCGGCGGTTTCCGCCCGGTGATCGGCGACGCGGTGGTGCAGGACGCCAAGAAGGTCAAGCGCGTGCTGCTGTGCGCCGGCCAGGTGTATTACGACCTCGCCGCCGCCCGCAAGGAGCGCGGCCTGGACGACGATATCGCCATCGTCCGCATCGAGCAGCTGTATCCGTTCCCGACCGAGCAGGTGGCCGCCGAACTGGCGCGCTTCCCGCAGGCGCGCGAAGTGATGTGGGTGCAGGAAGAGCCGCGCAACCAGGGCGCCTGGTATCAGATCCGCCACCGCCTGGAAGGCCTGCTGGGCGCCAAGCAGTCGCTGTCCTTCGCCGGCCGTCCGTCGTCCGCTTCCCCGGCCGTAGGCTATATGAGCAAACACGTCGCCCAACTCAAGGCTTTCGTTGAAGAAGCCATGTCGGTCGCCAAATAACCACTGAATGAGTTCGAGGCAGCCGGAGGGCTGCCTCTACATGGAGAAGAACATGCTGATTGAAGTCACCGTCCCGCAACTGCCCGAGTCCGTATCCGAAGCCACGCTGATGAGCTGGCACAAGAAGGTTGGCCAAGCCGTCAGCCGCGACGAGAACCTGATCGACCTGGAAACCGACAAGGTGGTGCTGGAACTGCCGGCGCCCCAGGCAGGCGTGATCGTTGAAATCATCGTGGAAGACGGCGCCACCGTGGTGTCCGGCCAGCTGATCGCCAAGATCGACACCGCCGCCAAGGCCGGCGACGTGGCTCCGGCCGCAGCCGCCGCGCCGGCTCCGGCAGCCGCCCCGGCGCCCGCCGCCGCACCGGCAGGCGGAGCCGCCATGCCGTCCGCCGCCAAGCTGGCCGCCGAAACCGGCGTGGACCTGTCCAAGGTGGCCGGTTCCGGCCGCGACGGCCGCGTGTTGAAGGAAGACGTGCAGGCCGCCAAGCAAGCCGCTCCGGCCCAGGCCGGCCCGGTGCTGGCTCCGGCCGCCGCCGGCGCCGCGCTGTCCGCCACCCCGGCCGCGGTCAATGTCGCCGCCATCCTGTCCGACCGTCCGGAACAGAGCGTGCCGATGTCCCGCCTGCGTCAGCGCGTGGCCGAGCGTCTGATCCTGTCGCAGCAGACCAACGCCATCCTCACCACCTTCAATGAAGTGAACATGAAGCCGGTGATGGACCTGCGCGCCAAGTACAAGGACCGCTTCGAGAAGGAACACGGCATCAAGCTGGGTTTCATGGGCTTCTTCGTCAAGGCCGTGGTCGCCGCGCTGAAGAAATACCCCATCGTCAACGCCTCGGTGGATGGCAACAACATCATCTATCACGGCTACTTCGATATCGGCGTGGCCGTGGGCAGCCCGCGCGGCCTGGTGGTGCCGGTGATCCGCAACGCCGACCAGCTGAGCCTGGCCGACATCGAGAAGCAGATCTCCGAATTCGGCAAGCGCGCCCAGGAAGGCAAGCTGACCGTGGAAGAACTGACCGGCGGCACCTACACCATCTCCAACGGCGGCACCTTCGGCTCGATGATGTCCACCCCCATCATCAACCCGCCGCAGTCCGCCATCCTGGGCATGCACGCCACCAAGGAGCGCGCCGTGGTTGAGAACGGTCAAGTGGTGGTGCGCCCGATGATGTATCTTGCCCAGTCCTACGACCACCGCATCATCGACGGCCGCGAAGCCGTGCTGAGCCTGGTGGCGATCAAGGACGCGATTGAAGATCCGGCCCGCCTGATCCTCGACTTGTAATCACCCGCGGCCGGGAGCGCGCTCCCGGCCTGTCTTGCGATGAATGGAGCTTGAATGCAGTTGCCCGACTGGTTTTACGGAATCGCCGCCATCCTGGCCGGCGTGGCCATAGGCTGGCTGACCTGGAAAAAACGCCGAAACGGCGTGCGCGAAGACCTGTACAGCCTGATCGGCAAAAGCATTCTCTGTCTGTTCATGATCGCATTCGGCATTCTGCTGCTGAAGGTCGGCAAGTAGACCCGGCAGCCGGCGGGCCGCGCGCCCGCCACCGACAAAGGAAAACAAGATGAGCCAATCGTTTGATGTAGTGGTGATCGGCGGCGGCCCCGGCGGCTATGTGGCCGCCATCCGCGCCGCCCAGCTGGGCTTCAACACCGCCTGCGTGGACGCATTCAAGAACCCGGAAGGCAAGGCGTCGCTGGGCGGCACCTGCCTGAACGTCGGTTGCATCCCGTCCAAGGCGCTGCTGCAGTCGTCTGAAAACTTCCACGCGGTGCAGCACGATTTCGCCAAGCACGGCATCAGCGTCTCCGGCGCCAAGATGGACGTGGCGCAGATGATTTCGCGCAAGACCGACATCATCACCAAGAACGCCGCCGGCATCAGCTTCCTGTTCAAAAAGAACAAGGTGGCCAATATTCACGGTCTGGCCGCCTTCAAGGGCCGCCAGGGCGAGAAATGGGTGATCGAGGTCAGCGACGGCGGCAAGGTGGTGGACACCCTGGAAGCCGGCCACGTGATCGTGGCCACCGGTTCCAGCCCGCGCGCGCTGCCGGGCCTGGCCACCGACAACAAGCTGGTGCTGGACAACGAAGGCGCGTTGGCGCTGACGGACGTGCCCAAGCGCCTGGGCGTGATCGGCGCCGGCGTGATCGGCCTGGAAATGGGCTCGGTCTGGAAGCGTCTGGGCGCGGAAGTCACCATCCTGGAAGCGATGCCGACCTTCCTCGCCGCGGCCGACCAGCAGATCGCCAAAGAAGCCTTCAAGACCCTGACCAAGGACACCGGCCTCGACATCAAGCTGGGCGTCAAGATCGGCGAAGTGAAGGCCGGCAAGAAGAGCGTCACCGTCAATTACGAACTGAACGGCGAAGCGGTCAAGGCCGAGTTCGACAAGCTGATCGTTTCCATCGGCCGCGTGCCCAACACCCAGGGCCTGGGCGCCGATGCGGTGGGCCTGCAGCTGGACGAGCGCGGCTTTGTGGCGGTGGACGACCATTGCCACACCAATCTGCCCAATGTCTGGGCGATCGGCGACGTGGTGCGCGGCCCGATGCTGGCGCACAAGGCGTCGGAAGAGGGCGTGGCCGTGGCCGAGCGCATCGCCGGCCAGAAGCCGCACGTGGACTTCGGCGTGATTCCGTGGGTGATCTACACTTCTCCGGAGATCGCCTGGGTCGGCAAGACCGAGGAACAGCTCAAAGCCGAGGGCGTTGAGTATAAGAAGGGCAGCTCCGGTTTCGGCGCCAACGGCCGCGCGCTGGGTCTGGGCCAGGCGCAAGGCACGGTCAAGATCCTGGCCTGCGCCAAGACCGACCGCATCCTAGGCCTGCACATGATAGGCCCGATGGTGTCCGAGCTGGTCAGCGAAGGCGTGGTGTCGATGGAGTTCAAGGCCGCCAGCGAAGACCTGGCGCGCATTGTCCATGCCCACCCGTCCTTGTCGGAAGTGATACACGAAGCCGCTCTGGCCGCCGACAAGCGCGCTTTGCACGGCTAAGCGTTGGCCGGGTCGTGTACAATCGCGCACGGCCCGGCAAAACGGCCTCCTCGGGGGCCGGTTGACGGAGTATGCGGCGGCGGCGTTTAGCCTGGGGGGTAAGCGCCGCGCGCCAGATACATTCAAGGTTTACAAGCGACTCAAAGAAATAGGGGCGTCGGTTTCAGCCCGCCATCCATTTCTCCGAAAGGAAACCATAGATGAACCTGCACGAATACCAAGCGAAAGAGCTGCTGGCCAAATACGGCCTGCCGGTGCAACAGGGCATTCTGGCCGCCACGCCGGAAGAAGCCGCTGCCGCTTATGACAAACTGGGCGGCAAATTCGCCGTCGTCAAGGCCCAGGTGCATGCCGGCGGCCGCGGCAAGGCCGGTGGCGTGAAAGTGGTGAAAAGCCGCGAAGAAGCCGCCGAAGTGGCCAAGGGCCTGATCGGCAAGAATCTGGTGACCTACCAGACCGACGCCGCCGGCCAGCCGGTGAACAGCGTGCTGGTGTGCGAAGACATGTACCCGGTGCAGCGCGAACTCTATCTGGGCGCCGTGGTTGACCGCGGCAGCCAGCGCGTGGTGTTCATGGTGTCCACCGAAGGCGGCGTGGAAATCGAGAAGGTCGCCGAGGAAACCCCGGAAAAGATCATCAAGATCGAGGTTGATCCGCTGGTGGGCATGCAGCCGTTCCAGGCCCGCGACGCCGCTTTCGCGCTGGAACTGAAGGGCGAGCAGGTTGCCGCCTTCACCAAGCTGATGCTGGGTTCTTACAAGGCCTTTGTTGAAAACGACTTCGCCCTGTTCGAAGTGAACCCGCTGGCGCTGCGCGAAAACGGCCAGCTGGCCTGCGTGGACGGCAAGATCAACCTGGACTCCAACGCCCTGTACCGTCACCCGGAACTGCTGGCGCAACGCGACAAGAGCCAGGAAAACGAACGCGAAGTGAAGGCTTCCGAGTTCGATCTGAACTATGTGGCGCTGGAAGGCAATATCGGCTGCATGGTGAACGGCGCCGGCCTGGCGATGGCCACCATGGACATCATCAAGCTGAAGGGCGGCCAGCCGGCCAACTTCCTGGACGTGGGCGGCGGCGCCACCAAGGAGCGCGTGATCGAAGCGTTCAAGCTGATCCTGGCCGACACCTCGGTGCAGGGCGTGCTGATCAACATCTTCGGCGGCATCGTGCGTTGCGACATGATCGCCGAAGCCATCATCGCCGCGGTGAAGGAAGTGAACGTGACCGTGCCGGTCGTAGTGCGTCTGGAAGGCAACAACGCCGAACTGGGCGCCAAGATCCTGGACGATTCCGGTCTGAAACTGACTTCCGCCCAGGGTCTGAACGACGCTGCCGAGAAGATCGTCGCCGCCGTCAAGGCCGCTGCCTGAGACCCGCACTGAGCTGAGGAATACAAAATGAGCGTATTGGTAAATAAAGACACCAAAGTGCTGGTGCAAGGCTTCACCGGCAAGAACGGCACTTTCCACGCCGAGCAGGCGCTGAAAGTGGGCACCAAGGTCGTAGGCGGCGTAACCCCGGGCAAGGGCGGTTCCGAGCATCTGGGCCTGCCGGTGTTCAACACCATGAAGGACGCCGTGCGTCAGACCCAGGCCGACGCCTCGGTGATCTACGTGCCCGCAGCCTTCGCCAAGGACTCCATCCTGGAAGCCATCGACAGCGGCGTGAAGCTGATTGTCTGCATCACCGAAGGCGTGCCCACCCTGGACATGCTCTACGTGAAGAAGGCCGTGGACGAAGCCGGCATCCGCCTGATCGGCCCGAACTGCCCCGGCATCATCACCCCGGGCGAGTGCAAGATCGGCATCATGCCGTGGCACATCCACAACCCGGGCCGCATCGGCATCGTGTCCCGTTCCGGCACCCTGACCTATGAAGCCGTGGCGCAAACCACCGCTCTGGGCCTTGGCCAGTCCACTTGCATCGGCATCGGCGGCGACCCCATCCCGGGCACCAGCCACATCGACGCGCTGAAGCTGTTCCAGGATGATCCGGACACCGACGCCATCGTGATGATCGGCGAAATCGGCGGTTCCGCCGAGGAAGAGGCGGCCGAGTTCGCCAAGTCCTACGTGACCAAGCCGGTGGTCGGCTACATCGCCGGCGTGACCGCTCCCAAGGGCAAGCGCATGGGCCACGCGGGCGCCATCATCTCCGGCGGCAAGGGCACGGCGGAAGAGAAGTTCAAGGCCTTCGAGAAGGCCGGCATCGCCTACACCCGCAGCCCGGCGGAAATCGGCAAGACCATGTTTGAACTGCTGAAAAGCAAGGGCATGATCTAAGCGCTTACAAGCAAGCCGCAAACAAAACACCCCTGGCCAGCCAGGGGTGTTTTTTTTATGCGTCGCCGTTCAGGCGTAGCGCGCGCAGACGCGGTCGAACGGCGGCCGGTAGCGCGGATCGACGTAAGGCGTCAGCAGATAGAGCAGGCTGCGACAGCCGTCTTTCACCATGCGCTCCAGCTCGCTGGGCGTGGCGGAGTGCTTGAGCGTGGTCACCCAGCCGGTCTGCACCATCTGAAAGTGCTGGACCAGGTGCGCCAACTGCTTGTCGTCGCCCAGCAGCACGCCCTCTTCGCGCAGCCGTGAGAACAGCTGGGCCAGCTTGCCGGCCAATTGGCCGCGCGACAGCTGCTGGTGGTTTTCCGCCAGTTCCGGGTGTAGGTAGTACAGGCTGGGCATGCTCTTGGGCAGGAAGCGGAAGCTCCAGATGTGCCGCAGCGTTTTTTCCATCGCCCCCACCATCGCCTCTATCGAGTTGCTGTGCCGGAGCGCGGCGGACAGCTGCTCGGCCATGCCCTTGACGTAGCGCTGGTAGAGCTCGCTGATGATCTCTTCCTTGTTGCGGAAGTGATAGTAGAGCTTGCCGGTGCTGATATTCATCCGCTCGGCGATATGGTTGGTGGTGATGACGCGCTCGCCCTCCTGATTGAACAGCTGCAAGCTGGCGTCAACGATGTTCTGAAAGGTTTGCGACCGTTCGCCGCTTTTACTCATCTTGGCCCCTTTCTGTCTAATAACCGGGCGCCGCCCATTGCCGTGGCCGCGCCCAGGCGCAAGTATCGCTCAAATTGGGGTGAAATTGTCGTGGTTAGGGCAAATTGTCGACATTTTGTGACGCAAGCGTCGGCAAGATAAGCTTCGCAGGCGTTACGAGTATTTGAAATGCATGATTGAGCTGGTAATTTGATTTAAAACATGCGCAAATATTTAAAGACATTGTTATTTTTAACAATGCATGACATCTCGTATGACGGATAATAACGCTTTTATCAGCAACGGCTTATCATGCGCTCCATCCGTCACAAGCTCACGCTGCTGACAGCGGTGTCCATTCTGGTCGCCACGCTCAGCATCACCATCACCGCCTGCCTGAATATCCGTTCCCATGCCTACCAAGAGGCCGAGCGCGAGATCAATCAGGTCGCCCAGCTACAGGGCGGCTTCGTGTCCGAATGGCTGTCGGTCCGCAAGAATCTGATCAGCGCCAGCCTCAGCCACGCCGACGACGCTCAGGTCAGCTACTATCTGCAGCAGCTGGCCAAGGGCGGCGGCTTCAATGTGATCTACGCCGGCAACGGCGTCACCGGCGACATGAAGTACTCGGTGCCGGGGCGTCCCAAGCCCAGCGCCGACTACCAGCCGGCCCAGCGTCCGTGGTTCCAGCAGTCCAAGGCCCAGGACGGCCTGATCGTCACCGATCCCTACAAGGATTCCGAGCCGGAAACCAAGGACAAGCTGGTGATCACCATCGCCGACAAGGTCAAGGGCCAGGAGATCGTGGTGGGCGGCGACATCCTGATCGACAAGCTGGTCAAGTCGGTGCTGGACATCAAGCTGGCCGGCAAGGGCCATGCCTTCCTGCTGACCAAGCAGGGCAAGATCATCGCCTATCCCAAGCCGGGCAATGAACTCAAGCCCATCGGCAGCGTGATTCCGGCCTTGGACGAAGCCGCCTTCGCCAGCCTGTTGCAAAGCGACCAGGCCAAGAGCGTGGACATAGACGGCGGCGCCTATATGGTGGCCTTGCGTCCGATCGCGGGTTCCGACTGGGTGATGGGCGTGGCCGCGGACGAAGACGTGATCTCCTCCCAGGTCAACGGCATCATCTGGCTGATCGCCGGCGCCGTCGCCATCGTGCTGGCGGTGATGCTGACCTTCAGCTCCGCCTATCTGGGCCGCCTGCTCAAGGGCCTGTTCCAGGTGCGCGACGCGATGCGCGAAATCTCCCAGGGCGAAGGCGATCTGACCCGTCGCATCGAAGTGGCCGGCGAAGACGAGGTGGCGCAGACCGCGCAGGCCTTCAACCAGTTCGTGCAGCGGTTGAACGGCATGTTCCGCGAACTGCGCGACGAAGCCGGGCAACTGACTCAGGGCGTGATCGAAGTCAGCGGCGCGGTGAAGCGTCTGGCCGACGATTCCCACGTGTTGGCGGACATCTCCAGCTCCAACGCCGCGGCGATCGAAGAAGTGACGGTGAGCATCTCCCACATCGCCGACGCCACCCGCGAGACCGACAGCCTGGCGCGCAATACCGGCGAGCATTCGCGCGAGAGCGCCAACGATATGCAGCGCATCAGCAGCGAGATGTCGCGCACCAGCGAATCGGTGGGCGAACTGTCCGGCCTGCTGGCGTCCTTGGAACAGCGTTCGCAGGAAATCTCCAAGATCACCAATGTGATCCGCGACATCGCCGACCAGACCAATCTGCTGGCCTTGAACGCGGCGATCGAAGCCGCGCGCGCCGGCGAGCAGGGCCGCGGCTTCGCCGTGGTGGCCGACGAAGTGCGCAAGCTGGCCGAGCGCACCGGCCAGGCCACGGTGGAAATCAGCCAGATGGTGGAAAACATTCTGGGCGAAACCGGCAAGGCGGTGCAGAACATGAACAGCACCGTCGGCGCGGTGGACAACAGCGTGGACCTGACCGCCCAGGCGCGCGCGCGCCTGACCGCGATCAGCGAGGCGATGCAGCAGGTGGTGGACAAGATCGGCGACGTGGCCTTGTCCACTAGCGAGCAGCACAACGCCACCACGGCGATGGCGCAGAGCACCGAGTCGATCAACAACCAGATCATCGACTCCGACTCCGCGCTGCAATCGGCGATGCAGACCCTGGGCTCCTTGAACGACCTGGCCCGCGGCATGCAGAGCACCTTCAACCGCTTCCGGCTCTAAACCGACTCAGCGATTGTCCGCGTAAGGAAACTCTCGCGCTTTCGCATGGTCAGTCATACAACGCCGGCTCCGTTCAGGGGCCGGCGTTTTGTTATGCTATGGATAGTGAAACGGGGATTGAAGGATTTCGGATGAAAAGACTGATGATGATGTCGGCGCTGCTGCTGACCGCCTGCGGCACCTTTCCGACCCAGGAAGGCTATGCGCAGAAGGCGTATTACTGGCAGGGGCGCGATGTGAATCAATTGCTGGCGGAGTGGGGCGCGCCGCAGAAAACCCTGAAGATGCCGAACGGCAACATGCTCTACACCTACAGCAAGGAATTCACCCAGCGCGAGCCGCTGCGCGAGAACCGCGTGTACGAGCCGGGCGCCAAGGTGACTTACAACGAGAACGGCCAGACCAAGACCATAGAAACGCCGGGACGCTGGGTCAACACCGGCATGATAGGCGGCGGTTCCACCCATTACAGCTGCACCACTAATTTCGTGGTCAATCCCAAGAGCCAGCTGGTGGAGACCGTCAGCTTCGACGGCAACAACTGCGTGGCGGTGCCGCGGCAGTGAGTTCCGGCCCCGCCGGACGGCGGGGCTGCGGACATGTAGAGCATGTTCACGATCTCGACGGCTCGCGCCGCGGATCGTAACCGGTTCTTATTGGCCGGGCAGCTTCCATTCCCCCTTGCTGCGGAAAGGCACCCGGCCCATGCCGTTGAGGTCCTCCAGCGTGCCGTTCAGCTGGTATTCCAGCTTGCCGCCGTTGCCGGCCTCCATCGCCTTGCCGATCTGTTTCAGCCAGCCGGCCAGCGAGGTGTGCAATTGCAGGGTGACCATGCCTTCGCCCAGCGCCGGCACCGCGATGGCTTGATTGCTGAGCCCGGTGGCCAGCTTTTCTCCGGCCACGTTCAGCTCCAGCGTTATGCCCTTGGCGTTCAAGGCCAGATTATTGGGATTGCTGACCCGCAGGCTGACTTCGAAACTTTGCTCGAACAGCGTGGTCTTGCCGGGTTTGACGTCGGCGATGCTGATCTGCGGTTTCTGATAGTTCAGCGCTGCGCAGCCGCTTAACAGCAGGGCGAACAGGGAGATGCTCAGATATCGTTTCATATTCGGTTTTCCTAGGGTTGACTGGCTTTATTCCAAACCGCCCAGCACATCGCGCGTCACCGCCAGCCAGGCGCGCGCGGCGTGCGACAAGTATCCGTTCTTTTGCCAGATCAGCGCCAGATGCCAGACCAGCTTGGGTTCGGCCAGCGGAATCACGTCGTAGGCGGCGCGGTCCAGCCGCTCCACGATGGAGCGCGGCAGCAGGGTGACGCCCATATGGGCGGAGACCAGTTCCACAATGAAGTCCCAGTGCGCGCTGCGTCCCACCACGTGCAGCGGGCGGCCCAGCTCGCGGAAGGCGTCGCTGACCCGGCGCGCCAGCGTGAAATCCTGCGGGTAGAGCACGAAGGGCTGGCCGGCGATCTGTTCCAGCCTCACCACGCTCTGGCCCCGCCACTCCGAGCCGGCCGGCGCCACCAGGCACAGCGGGTCGCGCACCACGGCGAATTGATCGAAAGCCTGATTGTCCACCGGCAGCACCGCCACGCCGATTTCCAGTTCGCCGCTGCGCACGCTGCTCTCGATGGCCAGCGCGCCGTCCTCCACCATCTTCAGTTCGATCTGCGGATAGCGTTGACGGAAGCTGCTGACCACCGGCGCGAAGAAGGCCACGCCTACCATGGGCGGCAGGCCGACCACCAGTTCGCCGCACTTGAGCGCAGACAAGTCGGACAGCTCGGTTTTCAACTGGTTCATCGCCGACAGCACGTCCAGGCCGCGCTCGTAAGTGGCCCGGCCGGCATCGGTGAGGCGGAAGCTGCGGCCTTCGCGCAGGATCAGCGGGCAGCCCAGCTCCTCCTCCAGCTGGCGCACCATCTTGCTGATGGTGGGCTGGGTCACATAGAGGGCTTCGGCCGCCTTGGTGAAGCTTTGGCGTTTGACCACCTCGATGAAATAGCGCAGCGCGCGGATGTCCATGTGTGCTTGTCCGGATCATGTATTCCAGATTGGAATGCGTGAAATAATTTTAATTCATTTTTTGAATGCATGTCGGCGCTCTATACTCGAAACACTCCCTGTGTTGTGTAGTGGCTCAATCATGGCAAACCCGAACCTTCCCGCATTCAAGCAAGTGGCGCTGACCGTTGGTCAGGTGGCCTTGCTGAGCGTGGTGTGGATAGCGGCCAGCCAGTTGAGCAGCCATTTCCTGCCTGTGGTGCCTGCCGGCGTGCTGGGGATGTTCCTGGTGCTGGCGGCGCTCTGGCTGGGCTGGTTGCCGCTGGATTGGTGCCGCAGCGGCGCCCGCTGGTTGCTGGCCGAAATGTTGTTGTTCTTCATCCCCGCCGTGGTGGCGGTGATCCAGTACCCGGACGTGATCCTGGCCGCCGGGCTGCGGATCGTGGCGGTAATCGTGCTGTCCACCTTGCTGGTGATGGCGGCGACCTCCTGGGTGGTGGACAAATGTTACCGCTTGGAAGTGGCCCTGCGCTGGCATGGCCGCCAGAAACAGGTGAAGACGCATGGAGCATGAAATCGCACTGGCCAGTCTGCTGATTACCGTTGTCTTGTACGGACTGGTCAAAAAGTTTTATCTGAAAAAGCGCAATTGGTGGAGCGCCCCGATTCTGGCGGTGCCGCTGTTGGTGATTGCGCTGGTGGTCCTGGCCAAGGTGCCGTACCGGGTGTATTTCGAAGACACCCGCTGGCTGACCTGGATGCTGGGCCCGGCCACGGTGGCCTTCGCGGTGCCAATCTACGAGCACCGGGCGATGATACGCCGTCACTGGCTGTCGCTGAGCTGCGGCGTGCTGGTGGGCATGCCGGTGGCGGTGTTCAGCTCGATCTGGCTGGCGCGCCTGCTGGGTTTGTCCGAGCTCTTGCAGCGCAGCCTGGCGCCGCGTTCGATCAGCACCCCGTTCGCCCTGGCCACGGCCTCGGGCATCGGCGCCTCGCCGGATCTGACCGCGGTGTTCGTGGTGATGACCGGGGTGTGCGGCATGTTGCTGGGCGAAGTGATGCTGACCTGGATGCCGCTGCGCTCCAGCCTGGCGCGCGGGGCTCTGTTCGGCGCCGCCGCCCACGCGGCCGGCACCGCCAAGGCCAGCGAGCTGGGCGCCGAAGAAGGCGTGGTGGCCAGCCTGACCATGATGCTGGGCGGTTTGGCGACGGTGTTCGCCGCGCCGCTGATAGGTTTGTTATTGTAGTTTGTGTGTGTACTTGTTGTGACCCGCATTCCCGTGGGGTGGCGTGCGGTGGTTTCTCCTCATCTCCCCAAACGAGCGTTGTTAGGGCCGACCCAGTGGGTCGGCCCCTTTTTTTGCCTATTCCCCTGCGCATGGACGATAAAAAACCCGGCCGGAGCCGGGTTGGGCATCAAGATCGTTCAGCCCATTTGCTGCGGGGTGATCATGATCTCCACGCGGCGGTTGCGCGCCTTGCCGCTGTCGCTGGCGTTGCTGGCCACCGGCTGGGCCGCGCCGTAACCCATGGTGCGCACCCGCACCGAGTTGACGCCCTGGCCTTGCAGGTATTCGGTCACCGATTGGGCGCGTTTTTCCGACAAGGTCTGATTGTAGGCGGCGGCGCCGCTGCTGTCGGTGTGGCCGGCCACGGTGATCGAGGTGTCCGGGAACTGCACCAGCACGCCGGCGATGTCGCCCAGCGGTTTTTGCGCCCTGGCGTTCAGCTGATAGCCGTTGGTGGGGAAGGTGATGTTGTCGGGCAGGGACAGCTTGAGCTGGTCGCCGATGCGCTCGACGGCGATCTGGCTGTTCTTCAGCTTCTCGCGCAATTGTTTTTCCTGGTAATCCATATAGCCGCCGATGCCGGCGCCGATCGCGCCGCAGGCCAGCGCCGAATTGCGGGCGCCTTTGCCGCCATGAGTCAGCGCGCCCACCAGGCCGCAGGCCGCCGCGCCGCCCAGGCCGTAGAGAGCGGTCTTGCTGATCTCGGTCTGGCCGGTTTGCGGGTTGGTGGTGCAGGCGGACAGAGCCAGCGCGATCAGGGTCGCGGCGGCGGTGGCGGGCTTGAACAAACGGGTCATTGCTTCTCCACTGAAGGGTGATGGGGGTGCGGGTCCTGGCCGAAGGGCGTGTGGCAGACGCAGGGCTCGCCTTCGGACGCCTCCACCAGGGTTTGCAGAATGCCGCATTCCGCCACGGTGTGATGGTCGTGGCAGCGGTCGCGCAGCGCCAGCAGCTGTTGTTCCAGCAGGCGCAGGCTTTCCACTTGCTGATGGACCTTGCTCACCTGGCGGTCTATCAATTGATTGATATCGTCGCAGGCCAGCGAGGAGTCGGCCTTGAACGCGGCCAGCTGGCGGATGTCGGCCAGCGACATGCCCAGCGAGCGGCAGTGCAGGATGAAATTCAGTTCGCCCAATTGCTCGGCGTTGTAGCGTCGGTAGCCGGAGGCGCTGCGCAGCGGCGCGGACAGCAGGCCTTCGCGCTCGTAATAACGGATGGTTTCTACTTCGCAGCCGGTCTGGCGCGCCAGTTCTCCAATCAGCATCTCAGTTCTCCCGCAAGACGCCCCGTTGGGCGATGGCGACGATGTGCCGCCGGGTGAGGATATTTTAGCAAAAAAGCTTGACCTTGTAGCGACTATAGGGTTTGCAATGAAGCTATATCAATCCGATCAAGGGAGGCCACCATGTTCCATCCAGCGCAAAGAAGGCGAAACAAGCTTGCTCCGCATGCCGGCCATGCTTCTTGCCGCGGCGGAGAGGGCAAGCCCGATCCGCGCCCGGCGGACGATTGCTGCGGCCATAAATTGGAGGCGGCGATGCCGGCCCAACGGCCCGCCGCCGCGCATGACCACGATCACAGCCACGACGCTGCGGGCAAGGCCTGCTCGGGCCACGACCACGGCGCGGAAGCGCCGCGCGCGGTGTCCTTGGGCGAGGGCGGCCGGCAGCAGGCGCGCTTGCACATCCAGGCGATGGACTGCCCGACCGAGGCCAAGCTGATTGAAAAAGCCCTGGGCGGTATGACGGGGGTGGCCGCGCTGGAGTTCAACTTCATCGAACGCGTGCTGCTGGTGCGTCACGATCTGCCCAATCTGGACGGAGTCAAACAGGCCATCGCCAAGGTGGGCATGAAGGCGGTGGAGCTGACGGACGCCTCGGCGCCGGTGGAGCAGCCCAAATCCTCGCGCCGCGGCAATTGGCTGCTGGCCTTGTCCGGTTTGGCTGCGGCGGGTTCGGAAGGCGTGGCCTGGCTCAGCGGCGCGGATCAGGGCTGGGGCAGCGCGGCGCTGGCTCTGGCCTCCATCTTGCTGGGCGGCATTCCCACCTTGAAAAAGGGCTGGATCGCCTTGTCCACGCGCACGCTCAACATTCATTTCCTGATGTCGGTGGCGGTGATAGGCGCGATGCTGATCGGTCAGTGGCCGGAGGCGGCGATGGTGCTGTTTCTGTTCGCCATCGCCGAGCGCCTGGAGGCGATGTCGCTGGCGCGCGCCGGCGAGGCGGTGAAGGCCTTGATGTCGCTGGCGCCGGAAACCGCCTGGTTGCAAAGCGGCGGGGAATGGGTGGAGCGTCCGGCCGCCGAAGTGGCGCCGGGCAGCCGAGTGCGGGTGCGTCCGGGCGAGCGTGTGCCGCTGGACGGCCGCATCGACCAGGGCCATAGCGCCTTCAACGAGGCGCCGATCACCGGCGAGAGCCTGCCGGTGGACAAATCGCCGGGCGACGCGGTGTTCGCCGGCAGCATCAACGGCAGCGGCGTGGTGGAAGTGCTGACCACGGCGGCGGCCAACGGCAGCGTGCTGGCGCGCATCATCGATACCGTGCGCAACGCCCAGGCCAGCAAGGCGCCGACGCAGCGCTTCATCGACCGCTTCGCCGAGATCTACACCCCGGTCGTGCTGGTCGCCGCGCTGCTATTCGCCGTGGCCACGCCCTTGCTGGGCTGGCTGAGCTGGGGCGAGGCGGTTTACAACGCGCTGGTGATGCTGGTGATCGCCTGCCCGTGCGCGCTGGTGATCGCCACGCCGGTGACCGTGGTCAGCGCGCTGGCCTCCGCCGCCAAGCATGGTTTGCTGATCAAGGGCGGCGCGCCGCTGGAAACGGCGGCCAGGATAGACGCGGTGTGTTTCGACAAGACCGGTACCTTGACCGAGGGCGAACCGCAGGTGACCGAGGTGGTGGCGCTGGCCGACGCGGATCAGGATCAGCTGCTGCGCTGGGCCGCGGCCCTGGACGCGCATTCCACCCACCCGCTGGCCAAGGCGGTGCTGGCGGCGGCTAGCGCCCGCGGCCTGTCCTGGCCGGAGGCGGAGCAAGTCAGCGAACAGGCCGGGCGCGGCGTCAGCGGCCTGGCGGACGGCAGGAAGCTGGCCTTGGGCAGCAGCCGGCTGGCGCGGGAGCAGGGCGCTTTGAACGAGGCCTTGCAAGCCGAGCTGTCGCGGTTGGAGCTGGCCGGTCAGGGCGCGCTGGTGTTGCTGGAGGGCGAGCGCGCGCTGGGCGTGATCGCGGTGGCCGACCGGATTCGTCCGGAAGCGCCGGCGGCCTTGAGGCAATTGGCCAAGCTGGGCGTGGCGACCGTGATGTTGAGCGGCGACAACCAGCAGGTGGCGCAGGCGGTGGCGGCGCAGACCGGCATTGTCGAGGCGCACGGCGGCTTGCTGCCGGAAGACAAGCTGGAACGCATTGTCCGCTTGCAGGCCTCCGGCAAGACGGTGGCGATGGTGGGCGACGGCGTCAACGACGCGCCGGCGCTGGCCCGCGCCGATCTGGGCATCGCCATGGGCGCGGCAGGCTCCGACAGCGCGCTGGAAACCGCCGGCGTGGCGCTGATGGACGACAAGCTGGCCAAGCTGGCCGATATGCTCAGCCACGCGCGGCGCACCTCGCGGGTGTTGAAGGTGAATATCGCGGTGGCCCTGCTCACCAAGCTGGTGTTCTTCGTGTTGGCGATGCTGGGCATGGCCAGCTTGTGGATGGCGGTGTTCGCCGACGTGGGCACCAGTCTGGTGGTGATCGCCAACGGCCTGAGGCTGGCGCGCGGCGTGCGCAAGGCGGAGTGATAGAAACGGCGCCTGGTTCTCAGGGCCTGTTCAACGCCGTATCGCCGAAGCGCAGCGGATTTTGAACAGGTTCTCAGGCGTAGGTATCGATGTTGGACCCCAGCCCCGGGCCTTGCCGCTCGGGGCTGTTGACGTGTTGGCGCGCCTGCAGCGGACTCATCCCTTGCTTGCCGGCCTGTTGCTGCATCAGCTCGATGCGGGCCTGCTGTTCCATCTGCGCGGCCGCCGCGGCCACCGCGCGATCCTGGCCGGAGGGGTCGGCCGGCGCCAGCGCGGCCCTTTGCACGGTTTGGGCGTTGGAGATGGTTTCCTGCGGCGTGCTGCCCCGAGCCAGGCGGATGCCCACCTCGCCGCCTATCGCGTATTGCTTGCCGTCCGGGCCTTGCTGATAAGTGTAGGTGGCGCCGCCGCCGGCCAGCGCGCCGCCGCTGGTCAGATGGGCTTGCTCATGCTGGCGCACTTCGCTGTCTCTCGCCTTGAGCGCTTCCACTTGTTTTTGCTGCGGCTCGTCCAGGGGCTTGCCGTCGGCGCCTAGCGTGGCATTGGGCCGGGCTGGCTCTTTTTGATCGGCGGCGCTAGGATCGGCCGCGTTGTTTCCGGGCGCAGAGGCAGGCGCCGCCGGCGCCGCGGCGCTGGCCAGGTTTTGCTGGCAGGCCGGGCACTGGCAGTTGGCGCCATGGCTGGCTTGCAAGGCGTAGCCGCCATAGCCGCCGTAGCTGGATATCCCGGAAATGCTCATGAATTCATCGTCTTAGCTTGATATTTCCAGTTTAGCCGCTATGTGGGGTTTTTGTCCAAAAGCTGTTGCGGCGGCGACAGGGGCGGAAATTCCGCTAAAAACTGTTTAAAACAAGCTTAAGGGCGCAGAATACGCGGTTTCGAATCTTTGCGGGACCACGCCGGCCGGCGTCGGGCGAGGTCCGCTTTTGGGAGTATGGCATGGGGCAACAGGTGGATCAGGCGAGCCAGCGCGAACTGGTGATGTCGGTGTTGATGACGCCGGACATGGCCAATTTTTCCGGCAATGTCCACGGCGGAGTGCTGTTGAAGCTGCTGGACCAGGTGGCTTACGCCTGCGCCAGCCGTTACGCCGGCTGTTACGTAGTGACCTTGTCGGTGGATCAGGTGCTGTTCAAGCAGGCCATCCACGTGGGCGAACTGGTGACTTTTCTCGCCTGCGTCAATCATGTGGGCCGCACCTCGATGGAGGTGGGCATCAAGGTGGTGGCCGAGGATATTCAGAAGCGCACGGTGCGCCACACCAATAGCTGCTATTTCACCATGGTGGCGTTCGAAAACGGCAAGGCGGTGCCGGTGCCGCCGCTGACGCTGGAAACGACGGAGCAGCAACACCGTTTCCGCGACGCGGAAATCCGCAAGAAGATGAGGATGGAAACCGAACAGCGCATGCGCCAGGCCTCCAAGCAGGACGGCGCCGATGCCTGAGGCGGCGTTCACTCTATTGCATAGCGATCCCCGCTTTTATCTGGTGGACAAGGCGCCCGGCGTCAGCTTCCACCGCGAGGGCGAGGAGGCCGGCCTGATGGAGGCCTTGCGCGCCGGCTTGAGCGACGAGGCGCTGTGGCCGGTGCACCGGCTGGACCGCATCACTTCCGGCCTGATCCTGGTGGCGCGCTCGGCCGAGACGGCGGCGCGGCTGGGCGAAGCCTTCGCCGGGCGAGAGATAGAGAAATATTATCTGGCCTTGTCGGACCGCAAGCCGGGCAAGAAACAGGGCAAGGTGGCCGGCGATATGGCCAAGGGCCGAGGCGGCGCCTGGCGCTTGCTGAACAGCCAGCAGAACCCGGCGGTGACGCAGTTCTTCAGCTATTCGCTGCAGCCGGGTCTGCGCTTGTTCCTGCTGCGGCCGCGCAGCGGCAAGACCCATCAGCTGAGGGTGGCCTTGAAGTCGCAGTCCGCGCCGATACTGGGGGATCTGCTATACGGCGGAACGCCGGCGGATCGCGGCTATCTGCACGCCTATGCGCTGCGCTTCGAACTGGAGGGCGAAAGTTTCAGCTTTGTCTGCCCGCCGAGCCGAGGCGAGGCCTTCTTGTCCGAGACCTGCCTCGCGGCGTTGCGGGACTTGGGCCAACCCTGGGATTTGGGCTGGCCGGCGGCGTGAGCGGCTAGGCTGGGCCGGGGTCCGGCTTTCAGGCCGCCATCGGCGCGGGAGCGGGCGCGGCCTGGTCGAAGCGAGCCAATTCCACGCCGTATTGTCCGCAGAGTTCGACGAAGGCCTGGCTGGAGAGGAAGCGGAATTCCTTGTCCCGCGTCGCGGCGATCGGGTCTTCCTTGTCTTGAGCCGGGTGGCCGGGGTGGCACATGATCAGCCCGCGGTCCGGCGTGCGGGCCAGCCATTGCTGCATCAGGC
This sequence comes from Chromobacterium sp. S0633, assembly GCF_024158805.1. NCBI lineage: Bacteria > Pseudomonadati > Pseudomonadota > Betaproteobacteria > Neisseriales > Chromobacteriaceae > Chromobacterium > Chromobacterium sp. S0633. The sequence continues at coordinate 153,149 of NZ_JAMZGH010000004.1, forward strand.
CGGCGAAGTCGGCTTGCGGCGTCAGCGAGTACATGCCGCCGAACCAGGGCGTGGTGTTGAATCCCAGTTCGCGAGCGCCGTCGTCGAAACCGGTGCTGACGCTGCGTAGCACCAGCGCCTTGAGCCGGTTGTCGCCGGGGTGGCCCAGGCGGTCCGGAGAGCGCAAATAGGGCAGCGTCTGGCCCTGCCAGCGCTGGGCAACGGCTTCGAACAAGGCGTCGCGGACCACCGGCAGCGCATGCACATGCTGGTGGCCGTCGATGAAGTCCGGCAGCCGGCCGAAATGCTGGCAGAACAGATCGATTTGCATGATGGCGGCATCACGCAGCGTCGGGCGCGACAGCTGGCGCAATTGACTCTTCATCAGCCAATGCGATAAGGGACGCGCCTGCTCGCCAAAGGGGTGAGTCAAATTGAAATGCAGGCCGATGTCGGCTTTGCCGTCGAAGGTTTTTAGCTCGGCAGCGCGGCTGGCCCAGCTGGGCGCCTGGCTCATCACGCTGGTGGCGGACAGGCGGCCGGCGGCCAGCAGTTCCAGAATGCCGGCGCTGATGGCGTCGGACTGGGCGAAGTCGTCGGCGCAGAGTGTCAGTCGTTTTGTCATGGGAGTGTGACCGCGACAAGCGGGTAAAGTTTTATATCCCTTTGTGCTGAAAATTAAGGGCTTCTGTGTAGTTTCTGTGTCGACGGCGGCTCACGGAAGGCCCATAGCTTGCTGAGCGCGAAGGTCAGCGCCGCGACGACGACGAGCACCAGCAACAGGGCCGCGCGATAATTCAGCGGGGTGAAGCGCAGCAAGAGCGCGTACATCGCCTCGTTGACGAGAAAGCTCAGGCAGGCGACGCCGAAGAAGCGCGGCAAGGCCTGGCGGTGGGGGATGTGGGCGGCTTGGAAGGTCTGCAGCCGGTGGCCCCAGTAGCTGACCTGGAAAGCGATCAGAAAACCCAGCACATTGGCTTGCAGCGGCGCCATGCCCAGCGGCACCAGCAGCCAGGCCACCACGCCGAAATGCACCAGCATGGCGGACACGCCGACCACGCCGAACCAGAACAGCTCCCGGCTCATTCTCCTGCGTCTCCGGCGTCCGGCCGCCCGCGGCCGCTGATGCGGCTGACCAGATAGGTGGGGCGCTGTTTGACCTCGTCGAAAATACGGCCCACGTATTCGCCCAGTATGCCGATGGACAGCAGCTGCACGCCGCCGAGGAAGCTGATCGCCACCGCCAGCGTGGGCCAGCCGCTGACCGGGTTGCCGAACAGCAGGGTGTGGGTCAGCTCCCAGGCGGCGTAGCCGATGGAGCACAGCGAAATCAGGCAGCCGACCACGGTCCAGATGCGCAGCGGCATATTGGAGAAGGCGGTGAGGCCGGTGATGCCCAGGTCCAGCAGCCGGCGGTAGTTGAAGCTGCTCTGGCCGGCGCGGCGCTCGCGGGTCTGGGTCGGCATCGGGCGCTGGGTGAAGCCCACCCAGTGGTACAAGCCCTTCATGAAGCGGTTGCGCTCCGGCATCTGGCGCAGCGCTTCCACCACGCAGCGGTCCAGCACGCGGAAGTCCTGGGTGTCGGCCGGCATCTTGTGGCGGCTGCCGCTATTGGCCAGTTGGTAGAAGGCTCGGGTGAACAGGCGCTTGGCCAGCGGCTCGTCCTCGCGGCTGCTGCGCACGCTGTAGACCATGTCGTAGCCTTGGCGCCATTCCTGCAGGAACACCGGCACCATTTCCGGCGGATGCTGGAAATCGCTGTCTATCAGCACGGCCACGTCGCCCTGAACGTGGTCGACGCCGGCGGTGAGCGCGATCTCCTTGCCGAAGTTGCGGGACAGCTGGATCAGCGTCACCGGCAGGCCGGCGGCATGGGTCAGCACCTGTTCCACGGTGTCGTCGCGGCTGCCGTCGTCCACCACCACCAGTTCGTGGCGGTAGCCGGCGTCGGCGAGCAACTGATGCAGGGTTTGCAGCATCGGCACGATGTTGGCGGATTCGTTGTAGGCCGGCACCACGCAGCTGACCAGCGGATCGGCCGGGCGCTCCTTGGCGCGTTGGGCCAATAGATAGGGCGGCACAAAAGCCTCAGTCATGCTGAGCGTCCTCGTGGTGGGCTTGCCGCGCGCCCGGGGCGTCGCCGAGCAGCAGCATGGTGTCGTTCATGACCTGGAAGCGGCCCAGCGGCGCGAAGCGGGCGCGGATGTCGGCCGGCAGCCGCGCCAGCTCGTTTTCGTCGGCCACGATGAAGCTGCCGGGTTTGCCCGCCAGCCAGGCGCGCAGTTGCTGCGGGTCCTGCGTGGTGCGCGCGCGGCCGTGGGAGTAGAACTCGGCGGAGAATTCGCGGCGGCCGGCCCAATAGACCAAGGCGCTGTCCGCGCTCGGGTTTTGCGCGCGCCAAGCGGCGATCACCTGTTTCTGGGTGCGCAGGTAGCGGTTGCCGTCGTAGTGGTTGAAGGCCAGCAGCGCCAACAGCACCACGCCGCCGATCGCGGCGATCCAGGGCAGCGCGCTGCGCTTCGCGTCGTCGGCGCGCGCGCGACGCCAGAGCTCGGCGAACAGCAGCGCGCAGCCCGGCAGCATGGGCAGGGAGTAGGGGAAGATGATGTTGCCGGACATCGTGAAGAACAGCAGCGTCATCAGCGTCCACAGCGAGAGATAAAGCAGCCAGCCATCGTCGTCGCGGCAGAGCCGCGGCAGCTTGGCGCCGTGGCGGACCAGCCAGGCCAGCATGGCGACGGACCAGGGAAAGATGGCGCCCAGCGCGTACAGCCAGATCATGCCGCGCGGTGTGGCGTGGGCGAAGCCGTATTTGTCGCCTTTCCAGCCGGAATCCAGGAAGCGGCTGACGTGTTCGCCCATGATGAAGTAATCGAGGAAGCCCGGGGTGCGTTGTTCCGCCAGCGCGTACCAGGGCGCGGCGACGGCGAACATCAGCAAGACGCCGCCGATCCACGGCAGCTTGCGCCACAGCGCCAGCCATTGATTGCGCAGCAAGACCCAGAAGAAGATGGGCATGCCCACCAGCACCACGGCCAGCGGGCCCTTGGCCAGCAGGCCGAGTCCCAGGCCGACAAAGAAGACATAGCCCCAGCGGCGGCTGTCGCGCGCCAGAGCGTGCCAGAAGGCGACCTGGCTCAGGGTCACGCAGAAGAGCAGCGCCGGATCGGTCATCACCGTGCCGGCGGCGCCGAGGAAGAGCAGGCCGCTGGCCAGGATCAGCGCGGCGGCCATGGCGGCGTCTCCGCCGCTGCGGCAGCGCATCAGGTGGGCGCTGAGGCCCAGGGTGGCGACGGCCAGTAGCAGCGAGGGCAGGCGCGCGGCGATTTCATTGACGCCGAACAGGCCCATGCCGGCGGCGGACAGCCAGCTGGACAGCGGCGGTTTGGCCCAGAACGGAATGCCGTAATCGTGCCACAGGGTCACCCAGTTGCCGGTTTCCAGCATCTTGCGGGCGATTTCGCCGTAGCGCGCCTCGGTGGTGTCGGTGAGCGGAATCGCCCACATGCCGGCGAGGCGGAGCAGCAATAGCAGCAGCAGGACGGCGACGGCGCCTTGCTGCCAGGAGAGACTTGATCTTTTCATTCGGGGTGGAGGGCCGTCGGCGCGCGCGGGCGCGGCGGCGAATAAGGGCCGGAATCTGGAAGCCCCGTATGATAAAGCCTTTTCTCCGGTCTGTGTTGGCCGGGGACGGCGCAAAAAAAGCCGGCGTCCGCCGGCTGCTTGCGGGGCCGGGCTGGGAGCCCGGCCGGCGACGCTTGGCCTTATTGCAGGCCGTGCATCATTTTTTTCAGTTTGTAGGACAGCGCGAACAGCACCAGCGAGCTGACGCCGGCCATGGCCACGAACAGCATGAAGAAGTCGTGCAGATTGCTGATGGCGTAGCCGAGGAAGTGCGGCACCGGCTTGCTCGGGTCCGGGTACAGTTCAGACAGGGTGCCGGCGAACTTGTTGGCGGCGGCGTTGGACAGGAACCAGATGCCCATCATCAGACCGGTGAAGCGGGCCGGGGACAGTTTCACTACCAGGGACAGGCCGATCGGGGACAGGCACAGTTCGCCGAAGGTGTGCAGCACGTACAGGCTGACCAGCCACAGCATGCTGACCTTGACGCCCGGTTCCAGGCCTTCCACGCCGAAGGCGATCACCAGATAGCCCAGCGCCAGGAAGAACAGGCCCAGCGCCATTTTCACCGGGGAGTTCGGCTCGCGGTTGTTGTGGCCCAGCTTGGTCCAGATGAGGGCGAAGATGGGCGCGAAGATCACCACCGAAATCGGGTTGATGGACTGGAAGTAGGAGGCCGGCACGGTGAAGCCGAGCAGGTTGCGGTTGGTCTGCTCTTCGGCGAAGAAGGTCAGCGAGGCGCCGGCTTGCTCAAAGGCGGACCAGAAGAAGATCACGAAGGCGGACACGATCAGGATCACCGCCAGGCGCTCTTTTTCTATGCGGGTCAGCGGGGCGTGAACCACTTTTTCGCCGCTGTCGTGGTGGCGCTTGGGCGCCATGCCGATGGGCTTGCCTTCCGGGGTCACCAGGTATTTGTTCTTGAACAGCGAGAACACGACCAGGCTCAGCAGCATGCCGAAGCCGGCGGCCATGAAGCCCCATTTGAAGTCGGCCGGGTGGCCGGTGTCGCCCAGGGTGCCGCAGACCAGCGGCGCGATCAGCGAGCCGGCGTTGATGCCCATGTAGAAGATGGTGAAGGCGGAGTCGACGCGCTTGTCGCCCTCAGGATAGAGCTGGCCCACCATCGAGGAAATGTTCGGCTTGAACAGGCCGTTGCCGGCAATCAGCATGCCCAGGCCGCCGTACAGCAGCCAGGAGGCGCTTTGCACATTGCTGTCGTGCAGCGATCCGGAGAAGAACAGCATGAACTGGCCAATGGCCATCAGCACGCCGCCCACCAGGATGGAACGGCGGTTGCCCCAGTAGCGGTCGGCGATATAACCGCCGATCAGCGGAGTCAGGTAGACCAGGCCGGTATAAGTGCCGTAGATGTCGGCGGCGTGAGCCTTGTCGAACATCAGAGCCTTGATCATGAACAGCACGAAAATGGCGCGCATGCCGTAATAGCTGAAGCGCTCCCACATTTCGGTCACAAAAAGCAGATAGAGCCCTTTGGGATGCGAAGTGGTCGACATAGATTATTTCCTTGTGTGACTTGAGTGACACCACTTGAACGAGCAAGATCGAGTGAGGTGTTGTTGTAGTTTTTACTTGCCTTGGATTTTGTAGGCAATTTTTGATAATAACTAGGAAATGTTTGGATGTGAAAATTTTTTAATATTTGTTGCCATACAATCAGTGTTTATAGAGTAAATGCGTCACTAACTGTCTTTATTTGTCATATTTATTTGTAAGCAAAATGACATGGGTGCTGTGAGGCTTCACATTCGGGCTATTGTCGAAAATCCCGGCGGGAGAAGGGCTTAAGCGTGTTTGCGGCGCTGCCGGCCTTGGAGGGGAGGCTGAGGGCCGGGCTCGCCGGCGCTGAGGCAAAACAGCAACACTTGATCGGGCGCCGGGGGCGGCGGACAAAGAAAAAGCCCTGTGGGAAGCAGGGCCGGGAGGCGGAGCGCTTCGGCGTTTAATTGCCGCCGACGGTGTCCAGCCTCAGCTGCGGGTGTTCGTCGGCGCCGGCGCGCAGCACCTCGGTCTGGCGGCTGCTGTTGTAGCGCAGTTCGCCGTCAACGAAGATCTGGCCTTCCACCACGTAGCGGCCGTCGGGTTTGATCGCCTGCTTGTCGTAGCACAGGGAGAAGTCCGCCGGGATGCTGCGCGGCTTTTCCAGGATTTGCTCGGCCAGCAGCTGCGGCGGCGCGTCCTGACGGCTTTGATCCAGCAGGCGAACCTTGACCAGCACGTCCTTGGCCTGGGACAGCGTCGCGCTCTGCTGCGGCGCGATATTGCCGGTCAGGTAGGCGGGCACGAAGCCGCCGGCGTGGGCGGCGCTCATGGCCAGGCCCAGAGTCAGCGCGCACAGGGCGCGGAACCATCGCGTCATCATCAGTCCGCCGGCTCCAGGTTGGGGTGGCCCAGCGAGACGGTCTGGCCTTCAGCCGGCTTCCACTCGCCCTGCAGCCGCCATTGCTTGGCCTGGTCTTCCAGCAGGATGTACCAGTGGTTGGCCTTGACCGGAACCGTCGGCAGCGTGGCCTGGTAGAGATTGGAGCCGACTTGGCGCATATCCACTTGTTGGTCGAAGTCGTCCTGAGCCGGGTGCACCATGCGCATGGTGATGGTGGCGGGCAGCGCCACCTTGCTGGTGGTGATCAGCCGCAGCGTGCGCTGATCCGAGCCCACCATCAGCTGCGCGCTCAGGCCCATATTGAAGGCTTGCTTGTCGCGGCGCAGCTCCATATTGATGGCCTTGCCCTTTTTGTAATAGTCGTCGGTGACCAGGCCGTCGTCGGTGCGGATCGCGGTGGCGAGGAACATCACGCCGACGATGACGGAAATCAGCGGCAGGCCGAACAGAATCCAGGGCCAGGGCTCGCGGTACCAGGGGCGCGGAGCAGGGTGGGTGTGCTGCATGTATTACTCTCCGATGAAGCTGGACTTCTCTTCCACTTGCAGGGAAGGGTTGTTGATGGACTCGATCAGGAAGCGGATCTCGTGGCTGCCCTTGGTCGCGTACTGCGGATCGGCCTGGACGTGGACGGTGACGTCGGTGTTGCCGGTGGCCGCGACGGCGATGTCCTTGCGGTCGGCCTGCACTTTCAGGCCGGGCAAGCCCGATGCTGTGATCCTGAAATGCTGATTCTGTTCCGTAGTATTGATAATTTTAATGATATAGGTGTTTTCCAGCCAGCCGGCATCGGTTTCGCGCACCAGCGAGGCGCGGTCGCGCAGCACGTCCACCTTGAAGGGCTTGCGCATCAGCATGGAGCCGATGGAGGTGGCGATGACGACGCTGAGCACCAGCGTATACAGTATCACGCGCGGGCGCTTGAGCCGGGAGGCGATGGCCTTTTCCGGGTATTTGCCTTCCAGCGCGTTTTCCGTGGTGTAACGGATCAGGCCGCGCGGATAGGCCATTTTATCCATCACCTCGTCGCAGGCGTCGATGCAGGCCGCGCAGCCTATGCACTCGTATTGCAGGCCGTTGCGGATGTCTATGCCCACCGGGCAGACTTGAACGCAGATGCTGCAGTTGATGCAGGCGCCCAGACCCTGTTCCTTCGGGTCGCTGCCTTTCTTGCGCGCGCCGCGCGGTTCGCCGCGCTTTTCGTCATAGGAAATGATCAGAGTGTCGGCGTCGAACATCACGCTCTGGAAGCGCGCGTACGGGCACATGTATTTGCAGACCTGCTCGCGCATGAAGTTGGCCAGCAGATAGGTGAAGCCGGCGTAGAAGAACATCCAGAACGCTTCCCAGGGCCCGTAGTCGAAGCGCGGCGCGGCGGCCACCAGATCGCGGATCGGCGTGAAGTAGCCCACCAGGGTGAAGCCGGTCCACAGCGAGAACAGGATCATCAAGGCGTGCTTGGTGAATTTGAGGCGGAATTTGCGCAAGCTCATCGGCGACTTGTCCAGCTTGATGCGCTTGTTGCGGTCGCCTTCCACCCATTGCTCTATCCACAGCATGATTTCGGTGTAGACCGTCTGCGGACAGGAATAACCGCACCACAGCCGGCCGGCGATGGTGGTCCAGGTGAACAGGGCGAAGGCGCAGCACATCAGCAGCGCGGCCAGATAGACGAAGTCCTGCGGCCAGATGGTGAGGCCGAACAGGTGGAATTTGCGTTCGATCAGGTCGAAATGCAGCGCCTGGCGTCCGTTCCAGCTCAGCCAGGGCAGGCCGAGGAAGACCAGCTGGGTGCCTATGACGAAGAGCACGCGCAGATTGTTGAACAGGCCTTTGACGGCGCGCGGATAAATCTTGGTATGCGACTCGTACAGAGAAACGGTCTCGGTGGCGTCGGGCTGCTGGCCGGCCTGGCGCGGCGGTTCGACCTTGATCGGAATTTCCTTGAGCGAATCGGACATGGGCGTTTCCTTCTCTGCGGATTTGGCCAAAGCCATGCGCGGCATGGACTTGGCGAAATGCGCGGCTGCGTCGGAGCGGAGATGTTATATGAAATCATATAACATCCTCGCGAAAGAATACTGCCCGCGTGAGCGGGCAGTAGGTCGGCACCGGTTATTGCGGCGCTTTGGGGTTGTTGGACAAGCCCCAGACGTAAGCGGTCAACAGATGCACCTTGCCTTCACCCAGGAAGTCTTTCCAGGCCGGCATCTGGTTGTTGCGACCGTTGGTGATGGTTTCGATGATGGTTTTCTCGCTGCCGCCGTACAGCCAGTTGTTGTCGGTCAGGTTGGGCGCGCCCAGCTGCGGGTTGCCCTTGCCGTCCGCGCCGTGGCAGGCGATACAGACTGTGGCGAAGGTTTCCTTGCCGCGCACCGCGCGCTCCGCGTCATGCTTGCGCTTGGACAGGGAGAGCACGTAGTTGGCCACGTCCTTGACCTTTTCCTCGCCGAACGCCGCGCCCCAGGCCGGCATCTGGCCGTGACGGCCTTCGGAGATGGTGGTGTGGATGGTCTTGATGTCGCCGCCCCACAGCCACTTGTTGTCGGTCAGGTTGGGGAAGCCCTTGGCGCCGCGGGCGTCGGAACCGTGGCATTGCACGCAGTAGGTCTGGAACAGGCGCTTGCCCATTTCCTGAGCCTTGGGATCCGCGGCCACGGCCTTGACGTCCTGCTTCAGGAACTGGTCGTACAGCGGCTGATACTTGGCTTCCGCCTGCGCGCGTTCCTTCTTGTACTGGTCTACCGAGGTCCAGCCGAACACGCCTTTCCAGGTGCCGAGGCCGGGATACAGGATCAGATAGACCACGGCGAAGGCCAGGGTCACGTAGAACATCAGCATCCACCAGCGCGGCAGCGGGTGGTTGTACTCGGAGAGGTCGCCGTCCCACACGTGGCCGGTGATCTCCACCTGTTCGCCCTTTTGCACCTTGATCTTGGATTGCGAAAACACCAGATAGGTCAGCCAGACGAGGCCGCCCAGCACGATCGCGGTGATCCAGATGTTCCAGAATTCGCTCACGAAATCACTCATTTTCTTGCTCCGTTGGAAGCTTGGTCTTGTTCCGCTTCCTGCACCTTGTCGTCGTCGAGGAAGGGCAGGTTGGCCGCGTCCTCATACCGGTTCTTGGAGCGCTTGCTGTAGGCGATGCCCAGCACCACGATGAAGAATGCAAAGCACACTACCGTGAACAGCGAGCGTCCGATGGTTACCCAGTCCATGGCTTAACGAACGTTCTTCAAGGCAAGGCCCAGGCCTTGCAGGTAAGCGACCAGCACGTCCATTTCCGACTTGCCCTCCACCTGGGCCTTGGCCTCGGCGATGTCCTTGTCGGTATAGGGAACGCCCACCAGGCGCAGCGCCTTCATCTTGGTCGGCACAATGTCGGCGTCGGCCAGATTCTTGGCCAGCCACGGGAAGGCCGGCATATTGGACTCGGGAACCACGTCGCGCGGGTTGATCAGGTGCACGCGGTGCCATTCGTCGGAGTAACGGGCGCCCACGCGGGCCAGGTCCGGACCGGTGCGCTTGGAGCCCCACAGGAAGGGGTGGTCGTACACCGATTCGCCGGCCACGGAGTAGTGGCCGTAGCGCTCGGTTTCAGCGCGGAACGGACGGATCATCTGCGTGTGGCAGGTATGGCAGCCTTCGCGGATGTAGATGTCGCGGCCGGCCAGCTGCACGGCGGTGTAGGGCTTGACGCCGGCCACCGGCTGAGTGGTCGATTTCTGGAAGGCCAGCGGCAGAATTTCCACCAGACCGGCCACGCTGACGACCAGCAGGGTAAACACGATCAGATAGCCGACGTGTTCTTCGATCAGTTTTTGTATCTTATCCATGATGTTTCCTTGCGCCTCAATGAGCGTGGGCGGTGATGGCCGGGATCTTGGCGTCTACGGCACGGCCCGCGGTTACGGTGCGGAAGGTGTTGTAGGCCATCAGGAACATGCCGAGCAGGTACAGGAAGCCGCCGAGCAGACGCACGAAGTGGTACGGATAGGTGGCCTTGACCGCCTCTACGAAGGCGTAGGTCAGGGTGCCGTCCGGGTTCAGCGCGCGCCACATCAGGCCCTGGGTCACGCCGGAGATCCACAGCGCGGCGATGTACAGCACCACGCCGACGGTGGCGAGCCAGAAATGGGCTTCAACCAGCTTCAGGCTGAACATGGATTCGCGGCCGAACAGGCGCGGAATCAGGTAGTACATGGAACCGATGGTGATGAAGCCCACCCAGCCCAGCGCGCCGGAGTGCACGTGGCCGATGGTCCAGTCGGTATAGTGGGACAAGGCGTTGACGGTCTTGATCGACATCATCGGGCCTTCGAAGGTGGACATGCCGTAGAAGGACAGCGAAACCACCAGGAATTTCAACACCGGATCGGTGCGCAGCTTATGCCAGGCGCCGGACAGCGTCATGATGCCGTTGATCATGCCGCCCCAGCTCGGAGCCAGCAGCACCAGGGAGAACACCATGCCTACGGACTGGGTCCAGTCAGGCAGGCTGGTGTAATGCAGGTGGTGAGGACCGGCCCACATATAGGTGAAGATCAGCGCCCAGAAGTGCACCACGGACAGGCGGTAGGAGTAAACCGGACGGCCGGCCTGTTTCGGGATGAAGTAGTACATCATGCCCAGGAAGGCGGCGGTCAGGAAGAAGCCCACGGCGTTGTGGCCGTACCACCATTGCACCATGGCGTCCACGGCGCCGGAGTAGGCGGAGTAGGATTTCCACAGCGACACCGGCACGAAGGCGGAGTTGACGATGTGCAGCAGGGCCACGGCCAGGATGAAGGCGCCGTAGAACCAGTTGGCCACGTAGATGTGCTTGACCTTGCGGATGGCGATGGTGCCGAAGAAAACGATGGCGTAAACAACCCAGATCACCGCGATCAGCAGTTTGATCGGCCATTCCAGCTCGGCGTATTCCTTGCTGGTGGTCAGGCCCAGCGGCAAGGTGATGGCGGCCAGCACGATCACCAGCTGCCAGCCCCAGAAGGTGAAGGCGGCGAGCTTGTCGGAGATCAGCCGGACGTTACAGGTACGCTGCACCACGTAATAGGAGGTGGCGAACAGGCCGCAACCGCCAAAGGCGAAGATGACCGCATTGGTGTGCAGAGGACGCAGGCGGCCAAAGTGGAACCAGGGGCCGAAGTTCAATTCGGGCCAGACCAGTTGGGCCGCAATGATGACGCCCACCAACATGCCGACAATGCCCCACACGACGGTCATGATGGCAAATTGGCGCACCACCTTATAGTTATAAGTGGATTGCGTTTCCATTTAGGGTTTTCTCCAAGGTTGCTAACTCAGAACGTGACATATCTAATCGGCGGCTTGAAGTCCGGGAAACTGTCCCCATCTGTACCGATGTGACTGTATCCAGACGATGCCGCAGGGAAAACGACTTTTATTAAAATCAAGCGCTTGACCCAGATCGCAGCGGTACTGATGTCTGTATTAGCAGTTCATCCCGTATTGCGACAGCGCAATTTCCCCATTTAGTTAACCCGGCATTCTAAATCAATTACCCATATCGGGCCAGTTTGGACGGCCGGGGGATGTCGCTTTCCCATTTGTCTTTATTTATGTCTCAAGCGAGCGTGACAGTTCTTGCAAATACTGTTGCTACTGACCGAGATTGTATTGTCTGGCGGCCCAGCCTTCTTGACCTGGATCAAGATGTCATAAAACGCAGCGTTTACCCGCGGCAAGTGCTAAAATCAGAAGGTTTTGCAACGATTGCAGGCAGATCATGACCGTTTCCGTCCGCTACACCCTATGTCCGAGCGCCCCGGAGGCGCACCTTTTCGAGGTCGTCCTGACCGTTTCCCGGCCCGCCAAGAATGGCCAGATTTTCTCATTGCCGGCGTGGATTCCCGGCAGTTACATGATCCGGGAGTTCTCCAAACATATTGTGGAAATTCGCGCGGAATCCGCGGGAAAAGCGGTGCGGCTGGTCCAGCTGACAAAAAACAGTTGGCAAGCCGCGCCAGTCAAGGGCTCGTTGGTTCTACGCTATAAAGTTTATGCGTTTGATCTGTCGGTGCGCGGCGCTTATCTGGACGCGCAGCGCGGCTTCTATAACGGCAGCAGCGTTTTCCTGGCGGCGGACGGCTACGAGAACGAGGCTTGCGAGGTGGAGATCCTGCCGCCGGAAGGCAAGGCCTACGCCGATTGGAAGGTGGCGACCAGCTTGCCGGCGCGCGGCGCGGACAAGAAAACCGGCTTCGGCGGCTATCAGGCCGCCTCTTACGACGAGTTGATCGACCACCCGGTGGAACTGGGCGCTTTCGAACGCGTCAGCTTCAAAGCCTGCGGCGTGCCGCACGAATTCGTCGTCTCCGGCCGCTTCCGCGCCGACCTCAAGCGCCTGGCGCGCGACGCCAAGAAAATCTGCGAATACCAGATCAAGCTGTTCGGCGAGCCGGCGCCCTTCGAGCGCTACGTGTTCATGCTTTTCGTCGGCAAGGACATCTACGGCGGCCTGGAGCATCGCGCCTCCACCGCGCTGGTGGCCAATCGCGACGACTTGCCGCAGCAGGGCGTCGAGGAGATCGGCGACGGCTATCTGAAGCTGCTGGGTCTGATCAGCCACGAATATTTCCACAGCTGGAACGTCAAGCGGATGAAGCCGGCGGCGTTCACTCCCTACGATCTGAACCAGGAAGGCTATACCCGTCTGCTGTGGGCCTTCGAGGGCATCACTTCCTATTACGACGACTTGAGCCTGGTGCGTTGCGGCCTGATAGACGAGAAGCGCTATCTGGGCCTGCTGGCGGAAACCATCAGCGGCGTCGAGCGCGGCGCCGGCCGCTTGAAGCAGACGCTGGAGCAATCCAGCTTCGAAGCGTGGACCAAGTACTATCGGCAAGACGAAAACAGCCCCAACAGCATCGTCAGCTATTACACCAAGGGCGCGCTGGCCGCGCTGGCGCTGGACCTGACCATACGCAGCGACAGCCAGGGCCGTCAGTCGCTGGACGACGTGATGCGCGCGCTGTGGCGCAAATGGCTGGACGACGGCAAGGGCCTGGCCGAGGACGAGTGGGAAAGCCAGGCGCAGGCCGTCACCGGCCTGGACCTCAAGGCCTTTTTCGATCGCGCGCTGCGCGGCGTTGAGTCCCTGCCGCTGGCCGAACTGTTGGCGGCCCAGGGCGTGGAGCTGCGCTTCGAGCCGGCGGCCAACGCCGGCGACCGCGGCGGCCTGGCGTTGAGCGGCAAGCCTGCGCCGGCCAGCCTGGGGGTCAAGGCCGTGGCCGAGGCCCAGGGCGTGCGCGTGCTCAATGTCTACGACGGCGGCGCGGCGCAAGGCGCCGGCCTGTCCGGCGGCGACGTGATCGTGGCCATAGACAAGCTCAAGGCCGTGGACCTGGACAAGGCGCTGGCGCGCTACCAGCCCGGCGATAAGCTGAAACTGCACTGGTTCCGCCGCGACGAACTGATCAGCGCGCAAGTGGAATTGCAAGCCGCTCCTGCCGACGCCTGCCGCCTGCTGTTGCAGGACGGCGGCGCGCAGTGGCTGCGCCGCTAATATTCATCGGGTCGGCGCCGCTGCCCGGCGTCGTCCCCCTCCAGCCAAGACCGGCGCAGCCGGCATCGAAGGAGACGTAGACATGGCTCAACAGCCGCAAGTCAAGTACCGCAACGACTACGCAGCCCCCGCTTTTCTGATCGACCGCGTCGATCTGAGCTTCGACATCGAAGACGACGCCACCCGCGTGCACGCGCGTCTGGTGGTGACCCGCAACGACAAGGCCGCGCGCCAGGACGATCTGGTGCTGGACGGCAGCGCCGCATTGGTGGCGGTGACGCTGGACGGCGAACGCCTGGGCGAAGGCGGCTACGCGCTGGCCGACGATCAACTGACCGTGCGCGGAGTGCCGGACAGCTTCATCCTGGAAGTGGAAACCGAGATCGATCCGGCGGCCAACACCAGTCTGATGGGCTTGTACGCGTCCAACGGCAATCTGTTCACCCAATGCGAGCCGGAAGGCTTCCGCAAAATCACCTATTACCTGGACCGTCCCGACGTGATGGCCAAGTTCACCACCACCATCATGGCGGACAAGCACAAATTCCCGGTGCTGCTCTCCAACGGCAACAAGGTGGGCGAGGGCATGGTGGACAAGAAGCGCCACTGGGTGAAGTGGGTGGACCCGTACAAGAAGCCGTCTTATCTGTTCGCCTTGGTGGCCGGCAAGCTGACGGCGCTGAAGGACAAGTTCGTCACCATGCGCGGCCGCGAAGTGGCGCTGGAGATCTGGACCGAACCGGCCGATCAGGACAAGACCCAGCACGCGATGGAGTCCCTGAAGCACTCGATGAAGTGGGACGAGCAGCGCTTCGGCCTGGAATACGATCTGGACATCTATATGATCGTCGCCGTCGGCGACTTCAATATGGGCGCGATGGAGAACAAGGGCCTCAACGTCTTCAACACCAAGTACGTGCTGGCGCGCAAGGACACCGCCACCGACGCCGACTTCCAGGGCGTGGAGCGGGTGATCGGCCATGAATACTTCCACAACTGGACCGGCAACCGCGTCACCTGCCGCGACTGGTTCCAGCTGTCGCTGAAGGAAGGCCTGACCGTGTTCCGCGACCAGGAGTTCGGCGCGGACATGAGCAGCCGCGCGGTCAAGCGCATCGAGGACGTCAAGGGCCTGCGCGCTCATCAGTTCCCGGAGGACGCGGGCCCCACCTCCCATCCCATCCGCCCGGACAGCTATATCGAGATGAATAATTTCTACACCATGACGGTGTATGAAAAAGGCGCGGAAGTGGTGCGCATGTATCACACCTTGCTGGGCGAAGCCGGCTTCCGCAAGGGCATGGACCTGTATTTCAAACGCCATGACGGCCAGGCGGTGACCTGCGACGACTTCCGCGCGGCGATGGCCGACGCCAACGACGTGGACCTGGGTCAGTTCGGCCTGTGGTACAGCCAGGCCGGCACCCCGGTGCTCAGCGTCAGCGGCCGTTACGACAGCGTGGCGCGCAGCTACACCCTGAACGTGCGCCAATCCTGCCCGGCCACCCCGGGCCAGGAGCAGAAGCAGCCCTTCCACATCCCGCTGGCCCTGGGTCTGGTGGGCGCGGACGGCGCCGACCTGCCGCTGCGGCTGGAGGGCGAGGCCGAGGCGCAGGGCGGCACCCGGGTGCTGGACGTCAAGGCGGCGGAGCAGAGCTTCACCTTCGTCGACGTGCCGGCCGAGCCGGTGCCTTCGCTGCTGCGCGGCTTCTCCGCGCCGGTGAAGCTGGATTTCGATTGGCGCGACGACCAACTGGCTTTCCTGATGGCCAACGACAGCGACAGCTTCAGCCGCTGGGAAGCCGGCCAGACCTTGGCCGAGCGCCTGTTCAAGCAGCTGTTGACGACGCTGGCCGCCGGCGGCGAGCTGAAGTTGCCGGAAACCTTCGTCGCCGCCTTCCGCGCGGTGCTCAAGGACCATGTCGCCGATCCGGCGTTCAAGGCCTTGATGCTGGCTCTGCCTTCCGAGGCGGAAATCCTGGAGATGGTGGAGGCGGCCGATCCGGCGAGCATCCATCAGGTGCGCGATTTCGTGCTGGACGAGCTGGCGCAGGCGCTGCGCGGCGAGTGGCGCGAGGCGTACGAGCTGAGCCAGACCCGCGATTACAAGCCGCAGGACGCCGGCAAGCGCGATCTGAAGAACCGCGCGCTGGCCATGCTGAACCGCCTGGACGACGCCTGGCCGGCGGAGGCCGCCTCCAAGCAGTGCCAGGAGGCGGACAATATGACCGACCAGATGGGCGCGATGCTGGCCTTGCGCGATCGCGACGGCGCCGAGCGCGACGATTGCTTCACCGCCTTCGCCGCCCGCTGGCAGGGCGATGCGCTGGTGATGGACAAGTTCTTCATGCTGGTGGCCAGCAGCCAGCTGTCGGGCACGCTGGAGCATGTGCAGGCGGCGATGCAGCACCCGGCCTTCACCTTGAAGAACCCCAATAAGGCGCGCGCGCTGATCGGCACCTTCGGCGCCAATATGGCCTTGTTCCACGCCGCCGACGGCAGCGGCTATCGCTTCCTCGCCGATCAGGTGCTGGCGCTGGACGCGATCAATCCGCAGGTGGCCAGCCGCATCGTCAACGCCTTCCGCCGGCTGAAGAAGCTGGAGCCGGCGCGTCAGGCGCTGATGCGCGAGCAATTGCAGCGCCTGGCCGGGCAAACGCTGTCCAAGGACGTGTACGAGATCGTGTCCAAGATTTTGGAAGCCTGAGCCGTCTCGCGCCGCTCAAAACAAAGCCCCGGTTTCAAACCGGGGCTTTTTTCATGGCGGCTTGGGTTGCCCGGCGCGGCTTATTCTACGCGCAGCCGCTGTCCGCCCTGTCCGCCTTGTTTCTTCGGCAGCGTCAGGCTGAGCACGCCGTTTTCATACTTGGCGCTGGCCGCGTTGCGTTCGATCTCGGCCGGCAGCTGGAAGCTGCGCGACACCGCGCCGTAAAACCGCTCGGTGCGCAGCGGGCGTTCGTCCTTGCGCTCGCTGTCCGTCTGGCGCACTTCCGCCTTGATGGTGACCAGCGGGCCGTCCACTTCCACATGGATATCTTCCTTGCCGACGCCGGGGATTTCCGCGTGAACGGTGAACTGGGTTTCGGATTCCCTCACGTCGATCTTGATCTGGCTGGGCAGGGGATCGCCGTGCAGCGGCTTGATGAAAAAGCCGGGGCTGAAGTCGCGGAACAGTTCGTCAAACAGGCTAACATTGCCGCGGGAAGGCAGGATGTTCATCTTACTCTCCTTTTAGATCAATGGATTAGATGTAAAGCGGGCCCTGTTGTCGATATAGGGACGCCGCGCGGATTCTCAAGCCCCGGCGCGGGCGGAATGTGGCGGGACGCGCGCGCATCAGTCCGATTGGACAGGTCTCAGCCATAGGCCGGCGAAATCGGTCCAGCCGTTTTCGCTCATTTGCAGGCCGGCCAGCTGGGGGCTGGCCTGATGGCCCTGGCGCTCATGCGATAGCGGCAGCACCCAGCCCTCGGCGCACAGCCAGTCGCCGATGGCGGCGTAACCGGCCATCCGCTGTTGGGTGTCCGGCTGGCGCTGGATGTCCCGCAATTGCGCGTTCAGCCGCGCCTGAGCCGCTGCGCCCAGGCCGCGCTGCAACGGTTGCCGGGTGCCCAGCCATTCGTGGCAGCTGTAGTCGCGATCGTCGTGCAAGACCTCGCTGCACAACATCAGATCGGCCTGCCGCCACCAGTCCTGATCGTGAAAAAAGGCGCGCCGGCTGAGGGCGTGGATCTCCAGGTCGATGGACAGGCCGGCCAGGCGCTGGCGGATGGCGGCGGCCAGCGGCGGAAAGCAGGGCAGGTCGTAATGGAACAGGCGCAGGCAGGCGCGGTCCAGCCGGGGGCGGCGCTCGGCCCGCGGCAAGGGATGTCGCCAGCCCGGCAGCAGGCCGGCCGCCGGCGTCTGCAGAACGTCGTTGGCCTGAACCAGCGCGGGCTCGGCCAGCCAGCGCATCAGCGGAGCGCGCTCGCTGTCCGGCAAGGCCGGGTTCAGCAGCAAATAGGTGCAGGCCGATTGCAGCGTGCCGTTGGCGTCGTCGTTGGCGTAATCCAGGCGCAGGTGGAAGTCCTGGCCGTCGTCGCCGGAGGGAATGAACCAGAGCTCGATCTCGTCCAGCAGCGCCCGCTCGCGGTAATGGGCGGCGAAGGCGGCCAGGCTCAGCCGCTGCTCGCTGTGGCGCAGCGCCCGGAACGGACCGCTGCCCACCGGCAGGCGTTCGAAGTCGGCGCCGCGCCGTAAGGGGACGATGGAGCTGTTGGCGGTGGCCAGCCGCTGCGGCCATAGAAAATCTCCGTCGTCCAAGCGGCAGCTGAAGGACAGCGGATCGTGGACCTCGACCGCGCTCAGGTGGCGGTATTGCCGCTGATAAGGATTGTCGGATTCGCGCAGTCGCAGCAGGCTGGCGGCCGCGGCGTCGGCCTGCAAGGGCGAGCCGTCGTGGAATTGCAGGCCGGGGCGCAGCCAGAAGCGCCAGCGCTTGGCCGCGGCGTCGCTTTCCCAGTGATGGGCCAGGCCGCCCTGCAGGCTTTGCAGCGCGCGGTCGAAACGGCATAGCCGGTCGAATATCTGCCGGACCAGATGGGATTCCAGCCGGCCGCTGACGGTGACCGGGTCCAGGCTCAGCGGCGCATGCGGTATCGGGATGCGCAGGCAGCGGCCTTGCGCGGCGCTGCCCAGGTATTGCGGCAGCGCGCTCAGCAATTGTTCGCGCCGCTGCGGCGGCAATTGGGCGAAGGCCTG
Organism: Chromobacterium sp. S0633; assembly: GCF_024158805.1. Classification (NCBI taxonomy): domain Bacteria; kingdom Pseudomonadati; phylum Pseudomonadota; class Betaproteobacteria; order Neisseriales; family Chromobacteriaceae; genus Chromobacterium; species Chromobacterium sp. S0633. The sequence goes on from NZ_JAMZGH010000004.1 coordinate 171,427, forward strand.
CTCCAGCTTGCCGTCGCGCAGCAAGCGCTGCAGACGCTGCCATTCCAGCTGTTCCGGCGGGCAGAGCAGGCTTAGCCGCGATTTGCGGCCGCGCCCCCGGCCCGGCTCCCAGGCCAGCCAGCCGCGCTCGCGCATCTTGGCCAGCTGCAGCCGGGCGTTGCGCTCGCTGCAGTCCCACAGCGCGCACAGCTCGGCCAGCCCCGGCTGGGCGGGCTGCCGGCCGGCGTAGGCCTGGTGCAGCGCCTGATATTGTCGTTCCAGCTTCATGCTCGTTTCCGGTTGAGGACTAGGCTAAAAGCGGAAGCAATTTGTTTGGTTCGCATCCATTTTTACATTCCGCTTTTAGCAGGATACTGGGGGCACTTCCTGTTTGCATAGGCCTTGGCATGATTGGCGAAAAAGAAATCCAGGTGCGTTGGCTGCTGGCCGGCTCCTGGTTGTTGACGATGAGCCGGGCGGTGATCGCGCCGCTGCTGGTGCTGACCCTGGGGCGGCAACTGAGCTTGAGCGGCGAGCAGACCGGCCTGCTGCTGGGCGGCGTCTTGCTGCTGTCCGCCTTGATGGGCTTGTACGGCGGCCATTTGCTGGATCGTTGGCCGCGGCGGCCGGTGCTGCTGGGCGCCGCGGCCTTGATCGCGTTGAACTATCTGGTGCTGCCGCTGAGCCAGCAGCTGTGGTGGAGCGCGCTGGCGCTGGCGCTCAGCGAGATCGGCCAGGCGGTGCACAGCATCGCGATCAAGGCCATGATCAGCGATTTGCTGCCGCCGGAGCGGCGCGGCAAGGCCTTTTCCCTGCGTTACACCCTGGCCAATGTCGGCTGGGCGCTGGGGCCCTTGCTGTGCAGCCTGCTGTTGGCTTGGGACGGGAACTGGCCGTTCTGGTGCGCGATCGCGCTGGCCGCGGCCGGCGGAGCGGCGACGCCGCGCGGCCCTTGCGCGCCCAGCCGGGAGGCCGGCGCGCCTGCGCCGGGCTTTTTGGCGACGCTGGGCCGTTTGCGGCAAGACCGGGTGCTGGTCTTGTTCACCCTGAGTTGCGCCTTGGCCAACTTGGTGTACGCGCGTTTTTCCAGCTATCTGCCCCTGTATCTGATGCAGAGCTTGCCGGAGGCCGAGGTGCTGCGTTGGATGTCGGCGCTGATCAGCTGCAATGCGGTCGGCGTGATCTTGCTGCAATACCCGCTGGGCCGGCGGATAGGCGACGCCGGCTTGATGAAGGCCATCGGCGCCGGCTTTCTGCTGCTGGGGCTGGGCACCTTGGGCTTGGGCTGGGTCCCCGGCGGGCTGCTGGGCATGTGCGCGGCGATGCTGGTGTTCACCGTGGGTGAGATCGTGCTGGTGCCGGCCGAATACCTGTACATAGACGCGATCGCGCCGGAGGACTGCAAGGGCGTCTACTACGGCGCGCAGAATCTGGCCAGTCTGGGCGGAGCGCTGGGGCCGATGCTGGCCGGCTGGATGCTGGCCCGCGCGTCCGGCGGGACTTTATTCGCGGCGATGGCGAGTTTGTGCGCGCTGGCCTGGTGGCTGGCGCTGCGCGGCGAGGCCTTGCGGCAGGCCCGGGGCGGCGGCGTGTGGCAGGCTTCGGCCTTGAAGACCTGAGAACCTGTTCAAAGTCTGCTGCGCTTCGTGAAGCGTTGCACGGTGAGTACAAGCTCAAAATGCTCATGTACCACGTGTACATTCCGCTTTTTCGCTCGTTTTCGCCTTGTCTCGCTCTTGCTCGCGAGACTTTGAACAGGCTCTGAGAACTTGTTTACGATCTGCTACGCGTCGGCGATACGGTGTTGAAAACGTCTTCAGAATGCTCATTACCACCCGTACATTCCGCTTCTTCAGCCGTGTCCGCCTTGTCTCGCTCTGGCTCGATAGACTTTGAACAGGTTCTGACGCAGGCGGGCTTTCTCTTTGGCGGCTTTTTTGTCATGATCAAGCGCTTGTTTGAATTGTCGCGCAGACGACGAAGCAGACGCCGATACGAGGAGAAGGCATGGAAAAGCGCCAGCAGGACCGCTTTGTCGCGGTGGGCGGCGAGCAGCTGTATCTGAAACGCATTTATTGCCGCGAGGACGGCCCGCCGGTGCTGTTGTTGCACGGGGTGATGGCCAACGGCCGCACTTTTTACAGCGATTCCGGCAGAGGGCTGGCTCATTACCTGGCCGAGGCCGGCTACGATGTGTTCGTCGCCGATCTGCGGGGCCGCGGCCGCAGCCTGCCCAAGATCAGCCGCGCCTCGCGCCACGGGCAGACCGAGACCATCTGCGAGGATTTGCCGGCGCTGCATCGCCACATCCGCGAACTCAAGAACGGCGCGCCGCTGCATTGGATGGCTCATTCCTGGGGCGGCGTGCACATGTCCAGCTGCCTGATCCGCTTTCCCGAGCTGGCTGAGCAAGTGGCCAGCCTGGTTTACTTCGGCAGCAAGCGCAGCGTGCGGGTGCGCAATCTGAACAAGCTGGTGGAGGTGGACTTCATGTGGAATATCGCCTCGCGGGTCTTGATCCGCCTGTTCGGCTATCTGCCGGCGCGGCGCATCCGGCTGGGGGCGGACGACGAGAGCGACAAGAGCCATCTGCAAAGCAAGCTGTGGGCGCAGCCCAAGCCCTGGGTGGACAGCGACGACGGCTTCGATTACGGCGCCGCCGCCCAAGGCGCCCGTTTGCCGCCGGCCCTGTACTTCGCCGCCGGCCACGATCCCTGCCGCGGCCATCCGGAGGACGTGCGCCGCTTCCGCGACGAATCCGGCCCGCACCTGTCGCGGCTGCGCCTGCTGTCCCGGCGCGTCGGCCATCTGCACGATTACAACCATTTGTCATTATTGACCCATCCTGATGCCATCCGGGACCATTTCCCGCTGGTATTGGCATGGCTGCATGGTGAGTATGATCAGGTCAGCGAAAATTACTGATAAATGACATTTTCCTTGGCGCGCGGCTGTGGTAGAAATCGCGCCTGGGAGAATGAACCATGACACAAGACTTTGAAGTTTCGCCCTATTTGCTAGGGCCCGTTATCGACAACCTTGCCGAACAGGGCTGGGTCGTAGACCGCAGCCTGTTCTCTGCCGAAGACATCCGCCTGCTGCGCGAGGAATGCCTCGTCCACTGGCAGCAGGGCAAGTTCCATGAAGCCGCCGTCGGGCGCGCCGCGCAGCAAAACCGCCGCAGCGAAATCCGTTCCGACTCGGTGCTGTGGCTGGAGCCGGACAATGCCGATTCCGCCGCATCCTTGTATTTCTCCAAGCTGGACGCCGTCCGCCAGGAGGTCAACCAGGCCTTCTACATGGGGCTGGAGGACTTGGAGTCCCACTTCGCCGTGTACCCGCAGGGCGCTTTCTATAAAAAACACCTGGACCGCTTCCGCGACGACGACGCGCGCGCGCTGACCGCGGTGCTCTACCTGAACGACGACTGGCCGGCCGACGCCGGCGGCGAGATGCGGCTTTATCTGGACGAGGACGGCGAGCGCCATGTCGACGTCCGGCCGGAGGCCGGCACCCTGGCGCTGTTTTTGTCCGACCGCTTCTGGCACGAGGTGTTGCCGGCCGGCCGGCAGCGTTTGTCCATCACCGGCTGGTTTCGCCGCCGCATGGCGACGGCGGCCGGCTGGTAGGCCGACGGCTCGTGCTAGAATCTTCGCCAAGGATTCCGCATACAAAGGACAGTGAAGATGTCAGGCAATACCATGGGGTTGTTGTTCACGGTGACTTCCTTCGGCGAAAGCCACGGCCCGGCCATTGGCTGCGTGGTGGACGGCTGCCCGCCGGGGCTGGAGATCAGCGAAGCCGACATCCAGGCGGAGCTGGACCGGCGCAAGCCCGGCACCAGCCGCCACGTCACCCAGCGCCGCGAGCCGGACGCGGTGGAAATCCTGTCCGGCGTGTACGAGGGCAAGACCACCGGCACGCCGATCGCGCTGCTGATCCGCAACACCGATCAGCGCAGCAAGGACTACGGCAATATCGCCGACACCTTCCGTCCCGGCCATGCGGATTACTGCTATTGGCATAAGTACGGCATCCGCGATCCGCGCGGCGGCGGCCGTTCCTCCGCTCGCGAAACCGCGGTGCGGGTGGCCGCCGGCGCCATCGCCAAGAAATGGCTGCATCAGCGCTACGGCATCGTCATCCGCGGCCACATGAGCCAGATCGGCGAAATCGCCATCCCGTTCAAGGGCTGGGAGCATGTGCCCGGCAACCCCTTCTTCGCCGCCGATCCCGAGGTGGTGCCGCAGCTGGAAAGCTATATGGACAGCGTGCGCAAGAGCCTGGACTCCATCGGCGCGCGGCTGCGGGTGGTGGCTGAAAACGTGCCGGTGGGCTGGGGCGAGCCGGTGTTCGACCGGCTGGACGCCGACATCGCCCACGCGATGATGAGCATCAACGCGGTCAAGGGCGTGGAGATCGGCGCCGGCTTCGGCTGCGTGACCCAGCGCGGCAGCGAGCACGGCGACGAACTGACGCCGCAGGGCTTCGCCAGCAATCACGCCGGCGGCGTGCTCGGCGGCATTTCCACCGGCCAGGACATCGAAGTGTCCATCGCCATCAAGCCGACGTCCTCCATCGCCCAGCCGCGCCGCTCCATAGACAAGCAGGGCCAGCCGCTGACCATGGAAACCCACGGCCGCCACGATCCTTGCGTCGGCATCCGCGCCACGCCGATCGCCGAGGCGATGCTGGCGCTGGTGTTGATCGACCACGCCTTGCGCTATCGCGCGCAATGCGGCGATGTTTCGGTAGATACTCCCAGAATTGCCGGCCGAATCGGCTAGACTGTAAACCGTAAGCCGGGACGACGCCGGCATATCCGGTAGGATGGAACATGCTGAAAAATCTGATCAGCGGCCTGACCGGCCGTATGAAGAAATCTTCGGACTCCTCCAGCGACGAACAGGTCGTGCCCGCGCCGTTCACCGAGCTGGCGCACGACTCGCCGGCCAGCCGGCAGCTGGAAAACGCGCCGCCGCTGGATTTGCCGCCCACCCTGGGCTTTGTTTCGCATCAGCCGGTGATGGACAGGCTGCAAAGGGTGGTGGCTTACGATTTCTTCGTGCGCCAGGGCAAGCGCAATATCGCCGCCGGCAAGCAGCAAGAGTTCGACAGGCTGATGCTCAGCACGCTGCAGAATATGGACATCTTCCGCTTGCTGGCTTTCCGCCGCGCCTTTGTCCATATCTCCATCGACACCCTGGACGAGCCTATGTTGTCGAATATGCCGGCCAGCAGCGTGATCTTCGTGCTGGAGCCGTCGCAGACCGGTTCGGTGTCCGAGGAGATGATCCGGCAGCTGGACGCGCTCAAGCAAAAAGCGATGCGCTTCGCGCTGGAGCCGGCCGGCTACGATCCGGGCAGCCTGCCGGCGCACCTGCAGAACGATTTGTTCAGCCGCATGGACTTCATGATCCTGGACTTCGACGCGCCGTCCGGCAAGGTGCTGGAGCCCATTCTGGATCAACTGCCCAAGCGTTATCCCACTGTGCGCTGGATGGCGCGCAACGTCGGCACCGCCGAGGATCTGGACGTCTGTCTGCGCGGGCCGGGGCATAATCGTTTCGCCTTGTTCCACGGCCCCTTCATCGCCACCGTGCGCGCGCTGGAGGGCGGCAAGGTGGACGCCAGCCAGACCCGGGTGCTGCAAATCATGCGCATGTTGCGCGCCAATGCCGAAGCCGCCGAGATCGAGACCCAGTTCAAGCTGGACTCGGTGCTGCTGTTCAAACTGCTGCGTTTCATGAATTCGCCGGTGCACGGTTTGTCGCGCAAGGTGCAAACCATAGAGGAAACCCTGCTGCTGCTGGGCCGGGAAACCTTGTTCAAGTGGCTGTCCATGCTGTTGTTCACCGCGCGCAAGGACGACGGCACCGCGGTGTCGCTGCTGGAAAAGTCGCTGATCCGCGCCCGCCTGCTGGAGCGCATGGGCAGCTATCGCGGCAACCGGGTGGAGGCCGAACATCTGTTCCTCACCGGCATGTTCTCCATGCTGGACGTTTTGCTCGGGGTGCCGTTTCCCGATGTGCTGGACCCGCTGGAGCTGGCCTCGCCGGTGCGCGAGGCGGTGGTGGAGCGCCGCGGCATGTTCGCGCCCTTCCTGGCGATGGCGCTGGCCTGCGAGCAGGGCGACACCGAGCAGATTGAAGCCTTGGCCAAGGTGCTGGATTTCGAGGTGGAATTGGTCAACCAGTACTATATGGACGCCGCGGTGTGGGCGCAGGTGGTCTTGCGCGACAGCGAAGTCCACAACAATGTGGAGGCGGTTTGAGGGCCTGTTCCAAATCAGGCATGACGGCGCGCTGACAGCAAACAGGCCGCATCCTCGGATGCGGCCTGTTTGCTTTCCTGTGCTTGTTTATTGGCCGTTGCCGGCCGGAGCCTGTCCCTGAGCGGCCGCATCGTCGGCGCCCGGCGCCGCGCGGCGGTCTCCCGGCGGTTCCCCATGGGGCGCGCCGGAAGGCGCATTGCCGGGGGCCGCGCCATGTTGCGGGCCGCCGTTGGCGTTGCCGGGAGCATGACCGCCGCCCTGTGGGCCGCCGTCATGGTTGCCGCCGCCTCCGGAGCCACCGCCGGCGCCGCCTCCCTCATGTCCGCCGCCGCCGGAACCTCCGCCGCCGCCCTCGTGTCCACCGCCACCGCCGCCAGCCTGGCTGAGCAGCGGCCCGTGGGCAGGCGAGACGGACCAGGCGGGGGAGGAAAGGGCGCCGAGCGCGTAAAGCAGCGCCGCCAGCAATGTCAGACGTTTCATGGAATGGCCTCCTTGAGCGATGGCCGACCCGCCGCGACGGCGGCGCTGATGAGGGCCAGACGCTTCAGCATAGCCGCCAAGGGGCGATGACGCCGGCCGCTCAAGGAGACGCCGCCGGGCGTCAGCCGCCTTTCAAGCCCAGCGCGTAGCGTATCGCTTCGCGTTTCAGCGGGCCGGCGTGGTTGGCCACGCGCATCCCCAGCTTGCGCGCCAGCCGCAGCGGGGCGATATCGTTGCCGAAGCCGTAGCAGAAGGCGTCCATCGCGGTCTGCATCGCCAGATTGGCCGGCTTGCGCGCGCGCTGGTAGCGTTGCAGCGCGTCGACGGCGGCGAAGTCCCGGCCTTGGGCCGCGGCTTCCCGTATCACCTCGGCCAGCTTGGCCGCGTCCTGGAAGCCCAGGTTCACGCCCTGGCCGGCCAAGGGGTGGATGGTGTGGGCGGCGTCGCCCACCAGGGCCACGCCGTCCTTGACGTAGCGCTGCGCGTGGCGGCGGGTCAGCGCGAAGCTGCCCTTGGCCACGATGCGGCGGATCGCGCCCAGCTTGCGGGGGAAGGCGGCGTGAAAGGCCGCGGCCAGCTCGGCCTCGTCCAGCGCCAGCAGCCGCTGGACGTCCGGCGGACGGTGATACCAGACCAGCGAGCCGTATTCGCCGGTCAGCGGCAAAAAGGCTTGCGGGCCGGTGGGGGTGAAGCGTTGCCAGGTGATGTCCTGCTGCGTTTGCTCTTGCTCGCAGCAAGCCACCAGCGCGTGCATGGGATAGTCCCAACTGGTGACGCCGATGCCGGCGGCGTCGCGCACCGACGAGCGCGCGCCGTCGGCGGCGATCAGCAAGCGGGCGCTCAATTGACGGCCGTCTTCCAGCTCCACGCGGGAGGCGAAGGGCTGGTAGGCGATGCGGCGGATGGCGGCCGGGGCCAGATAGTCGACGTCGGCGCATTGGCGCAGGGCCTGGGTGGCGGCCAGTTGCACCACCCGGTTTTCCACGATGTGGCCGAGCGCGGCCTCGCCGGCCTCCTCGGCGGTGAACAGCGTGCCGTCGGCTTCTTCGCCCTCCCACACCTGCATGCGCAGATAGGGGGCCGCGCGCATCGCCAGCACCGCGTCCCAGGCGCCGATGCGCTGCAGAAAGCGCGCCGAGGCCGGACTGATCGCCGAAACCCGCAGATCCGGCGGCTGGGCCGCGTCGAACGGGGCGGGCGGCGCTTGCTCCAGCACCGCAATGCTCAGGCCGTGGCCGGACAGCGCGGCGGCCAGCGCCGAGCCCACCATGCCGCCGCCGACGATGAGAATATCGCTGTATTGCATAAATCCCTTTCCAATCGTTTGCCCGCGCCTTTCGCCGAGCGCCGGGTCGCGCGCCAGCATAGCCCAGGGGAGGCGCCGCGCGTCTTGGCCTGGATCAAGCCGTTTGCGGTTCCGCCGCCAGCAGCGCGCGCAGCCGCGGCACCACGTGCTGGACGAAGATCTCGTTCTTGCGCGGCAGCGGGTGACGGTAAGGGTAGACCAGGAAGGCCGGCCAGCAATCGTGGCTCCAGCCCGGCAGCACCGGCACCAACTGGCCGGTGGCGAGAAAGCTGCTGGCCACGTAATGGGGCAGCAGCGCCAGTCCGCAGCCGGCCACCGCGCCGGACACCAGCGGCGAATACTGATTGCAGCTGAGCACCGGCCGCACCGGCATGCGCACATAGACGCCGTCCTTCTCCAGCGCCCATTCCACCGCCTCGCTGGGCGCCTTGCTGGAATCGTAGAGCACGCGGTGCAGGCACAGGTCTTCCGGGTGTTCCAGCCTGGGCGCCTGGGCCAGGTAGCCGGGCGAGGCGTAGACGGTTTCGCGCATGAAGCCCAGCGGTTTGGCCACCAGTCCGTCGTCGTAGACATTGCGCGTGCGCACGCAAAAATCCAGCCCTTCCGCCACCGGGTCTTGCAGCCGGTTCTCCACTTGCAGCTGCATCTCCAGCCCCGGGTATTGATTGGACAGCTCGGACAGGATGGGGACCAGCAGGAACTGGGCGAAGGCGGACGCGGAGCTGATCACCAGCGGCCCTTCCACGCAATCCTGCACATTGCCGACGTCGCCGCGCACCCGGTCCAGCATCTCGCGCAGCTGGCGCGCGTGCACGGCCAGCCGCTGGCCGGCCTCGGTCAGCGCCACGCGCCGAGTATTGCGCAGCACCAGCACCGCGCCCAGCTCCAGCTCCAGTTGCTTGACCAATTGGCTGACGCGGCTTTTGGCGCAGCCGAGCGCGTCGGCCGCCGCGGTGAAACTGCCGTGGCGGGCCAGCGCGTCGAAGGCCAGCAGAGCATCCGGAGAGGGAGGGTGGTTTGTTTTCATTTCAGAACAGTGTGTGGATATTTCACGGATTTTATTGTATGCGCATGTAGATTAGCATGCTTGCGTGATCAATAGCAGAACAATTGGAGCGCATCATGGCATTGGGAGCCTGGGGGGCGTGGAGTCGATTCTGGGGGCGGCTGGGCCGTTTGTGGTGGCAGGGCATGCAAGCCCACACGCGGCGGGCGTTGCGCGATGAAACGGAGGCGCTGGAGCGGGCGAGGTGCGCGGCGTCGAACGGAGGGCGGCAGTGCGCCAATCCGGTGGATTGCGCGCGGAACCGACGGGTGTTTCATTGACCGTGATGTCGAATCGAGGAGAAACGAAAATGCAGGATACCAGAGCGGTAGTGACAGGGTTTTTGAAGGAGGTGCGTTCCGGACGCAATCCGGACGCGGCCGGCGATTATCTGGCGCCCAAGGTATTGGCGCATCAATTGGTGGCGGAGTCGCCGCATACGCTGGAGCGCAGCCCGGCCGACTACGCCGCCCATGTGCGGGACTTTCTGCGCGACTACGGGGCCTTTGAACTGAGGGTGGACGAATTGCTGGTGGACGGAGACAAGGCTTACGCGCGCTGGACCCAGTTGGGACATGACCTGGCCGGCCTGGACGGCCGCCCGCCCAGCGGCGAGCCGCTGCGCCAGATCGGCAGCGCCTGCTACCGGGTGGCGAATGGCCGCATTGTCGAGTACTGGATACAAAGCAGCTGAGCCGCCGGCGCCGTTTGCATGTTGAACGGCGTTAATTTAACTTATTGTCATTTTTTTGGGCTAATTACCGGTCAATTAATATCGTCTTTCAGTTTTATCAAACATAGCCGATATTGCATAAATATAATGACCGCCAAGATGACAATAAGGAGTGGTAAATGGGGATGCTTGGACGCAAGCGCCGACTGGCGCTTTGTCTCTTGTTGTTGACGGCCCAGGCTTGGGCGGAGGAGGCGGCGCCGGCCGAAGGGTCTCAGCCCAAGACGGTGATCAAGCTGCCGCTGAAGTTGAAGCCGGCGGCGCCGGAAGCCCACAAGGCGGAGCCGGCCAAGCCGGCCGCGCCGGCGGCGGAACACAAGACCGAGGCCAAGCCCGCCGCCAAGGCGGAGGCCAAAGCGGAGGCCAAGCCGGAGGCGAAGCACGCGGAAGCCAAACCGGCGGAGGCCAAGCCCGCTGAAGCCAAACACGCCGAGGCCAAACCGCCGGAGAAAATGGAACCGGCGGTGAAGATGGCGCCGCCGCCGGCGGCCAAAAATTTGAGCGAACCCAGTCCGGAAGTGCACGCGCCGGTGAAAAAGCGCCGCGTGGTCAAGCCCAAGCGCAAGGCGGTTGCTGCCGAGCACGGCGACGCGCACGCCGGCGCGCATTTGGCCTCCGAGGCCCAGCAAGTGCGCGGCGTGGTGGAGACCATAGTCGAAGCCAACGCCCGCTATATGAAGGCGCACGACAAAGCCTATTTTGAGCGCTTCGCCGAGCATCAGAGCCCGCGCGCCACCGTGGTGACTTGCTCGGATTCCCGGGTGCAAACCAATGCCTTCCACGGCGACGCGGTCAACGATCTGTTCATGGTGCGGGACATCGGCAATCAATTGGCCACCGCCGAGGGTTCGGTCGAATACGGGGTGAGACATTTGCATACCCCCTTGCTGATCATCATCGGCCATGCCGCCTGCGGCGCGATCAAGGCCGCCTCCGGCGACTACGGCGGGCTGGAGCCGGCAATCCGCAAAGAGCTGTCCACCATCGACATTCCCAAGGGCATAGACCCCACCAACGGCGCGCTGCTGAACGTCAACAATCAGGTGGAAACCGCGATCATGACCTACGCCGGCGAGGTGGAGGCGGGCAAGCTGGCGGTGCTGGGCGCGTTCTACGACTTCCGCAACGATCTGAAGCAAGGCTACGGCAAGCTGGTGATCACCAATCTGAACGGCGAGACCGATCCGGCCAAGATCCGCGAAATGAGCCGCGCCGGCCAGTTCTTCAAATACAGTTTCATGAAATAGCGGCGCGCCGCATTTCCGCTTCGCCCATGGCCGCCGACAGGCGGCCATTCTATTTGCGCGGCGTCGGCGCGGTAGCGTCGCCGTTACAGCCGATGCGCGCGCTTTTCCTCTCATGATTCCGGTTGTGACATTTTTTCTCCGCTTAATCCGTATTTGTTTGGCAATGCGCAAAAACGAATATCGTTTTTTCGCTTAGCATGGACTTATTGATGCCGCCGCTATGGTTTCGCGTTTGCGGGCGACAGGGTTTTTCGGTGTTGAAAGCGTATCGCTGTAATGCGCTTGCTACAAAAAAGTTTTGAAGCGATGAGAATGGGCGGTGAATGGACAATATTATTGTCTAGATTTTATTTTCATAAATGAAAGTAAAATGTCACTAATTAGTCATTCTCTCGCTGCGACAGGTTTAACTGTTTGGGAGACTTGAAATGACCGTTGGCAATGAACTGGAACTGGACGCGCTGGTGGCGCGGGTGAAAAAGGCGCAGGCCGCGTTTGCCGGCTTCAGCCAGGAGCAGGTGGACCACATCTTCCGCTCCGCGGCGCTGGCCGCCGCGGACGCGCGGATACCGCTGGCCAAGATGGCGGTGGCGGAAACCGGCATGGGCGTGCTGGAGGACAAGGTGATCAAAAACCACTTCGCCTCCGAATACATCTACAACAAGTACAAGGACGATAAAACCTGCGGCGTGCTGGCCGAGGACGACACCTTCGGCACCATCACCATCGCCGAGCCCATCGGTCTGATCTGCGGCATCGTGCCCACCACCAATCCCACTTCCACCGCCATCTTCAAGGCGCTGATCTCCTTGAAAACGCGCAACGGCATCATTTTCTCGCCGCATCCGCGCGCCAAGCGTTCCACTTGCGAGGCGGCGCGGCTGGTGTTGCAGGCGGCGGTGGCGGCCGGCGCGCCGCCGGACATCATAGGCTGGATAGACGAGCCCTCGGTGGCGCTGTCCAATCAGCTGATGCACCACCCTGACCTCAATCTGATCCTGGCCACCGGCGGGCCGGGCATGGTGCGCGCCGCCTATTCTTCCGGCAAGCCCGCCATCGGCGTGGGCGCCGGCAACACCCCGGCGGTGATAGACGAGACTGCCGACATCAAGCGCGCCGTCGCCTCCATTCTGATGTCCAAGACTTTCGACAACGGCGTGGTCTGCGCGTCCGAGCAGTCCGTCATCATCGTCGATGAAATCTACGAGGCGGTGCGCGAGCGCTTCGCCAAGCACGGCGGCTACATCCTGTCCAAGCGCGAAGCGGAGGCGGTGCGCAAGGTGATTCTGCAGGACGGCAGCCTCAACGCCGCCATCGTCGGCCAGAGCGCGGCCAAGATCGCCGCGATGGCCGGCATCGAAGCGCCGCCGGCCACCAAGGTGCTGATCGGCGAAGTCAGCGATGTGTCCGCCGCCGAGGCCTTTGCGCATGAAAAGCTGTCGCCGACGCTGGCGATGTACCGCGCCGGCGATTTCATCGACGCCTGCGACAAGGCCGCGGCGCTGGTGGCGATGGGCGGCATCGGCCACACCTCGGCGCTGTACACCGACCAGGATCTGCAAGGCGAGCGCATCCGCTACTTCGGCGACAAGATGAAGACCGCGCGCATCCTGATCAATACGCCGTCGTCCCAAGGCGGCATCGGCGACCTCTACAACTTCAGCCTGGCGCCGTCGCTGACGCTGGGCTGCGGCTCCTGGGGCGGCAACTCGATCTCGGAGAACGTCGGCCCCAAGCACCTGATCAACAAGAAAACCGTGGCCAAGAGGGCGGAGAACATGTTGTGGCATAAGCTGCCCAAGTCGATTTACTTCCGCCGCGGCTGCCTGCCGGTGGCCTTGGAGGATCTGTCCGGCAAACGCCGCTGTCTGATCGTCACCGGCCAGTATCTGTTCGACAACGGCTTCGTCGACGAGCCCATCCGCCTGCTGAAGAAAATGGGTCTGGAGGTGGAAGTGTTCTTCGAGGTGCCGGCCGATCCCACGCTGGCGGTGGTGCGCAAGGGCGCGGACCTGGCCCACGCCTTCAAGCCGGACGTGATCATGGCCTTGGGCGGCGGTTCGCCCATGGACGCGGCCAAGATCATCTGGGTGATGTACGAACACCCGGAAGTGCATTTCGAAGACCTGGCGCTGCGCTTCATGGACATCCGCAAACGGATTTACCAGTTCCCCAAACTGGGGCGCAAGGCGGAGTTGGTGGCCGTGCCCACCACCTCCGGCACCGGTTCGGAAGTGACGCCGTTCGCCGTGGTCACCGACGAGAACACCGGGGTCAAATACCCGATCGCCGACTACGAGCTGACGCCGAACATGGCGATTGTCGACGCCAATCTGGTGATGAATATGCCCAAGTCGCTGACCGCCTTCGGCGGCATCGACGCGGTGACCCACGCGCTGGAGGCCTACGCCTCGGTGATGGCCAACGAGTATTCCGACCCTCAGGCCTTGCAGGCCTTGAAGATGCTCAAGGACTATCTGCCGTCCGCCTACCGCAACGGCGCCGGAGACCCCAAGGCGCGCGAGCAGGTGCACAATGCCGCCACCATCGCCGGCATCGCCTTCGCCAACGCCTTCCTCGGCGTCTGCCACTCGATGGCGCACAAGATAGGCGCCGAGTTCGGCCTGGCCCACGGTCTGGCCAACGCGCTCTTGATCAGCAATGTGATCCGCTACAACGCGGCCGACGTGCCGACCAAGCAGACCGCCTTCAGCCAGTACGACCGGCCCAAGAGCGTGGCGCGCTACGCTGAAATCTCCCGCCACCTGGGCCTGGAAGCCAGCCGCGACCACGAGCGGGTGGAGAAGCTGATCGAGTGGGTGGACGAGCTCAAGCGCACACTGGACATTCCGGCGTCCATCCAGGCCGCCGGCGTGGCCGAGGCGGACTTCCTGGCCAAGGTGGACTTGCTGGCGGAAGCCGCCTTTGACGACCAGTGCACCGGCGCCAACCCGCGCTATCCGCTGATCAGCGAATTGAAGCAGCTGCTGTTGGACAGCTATTACGGCCGCGCCTACAAGGAAAGCTGGGAGCGCGAAGCCGGCGCCGAAGCCAAGCCGGAAGCGCGCCCGGCCAAGGGCAAGCTCAAGGCGGTGTGAGTCCCGCCGCCGTCCGCCAAGCCGCCGCGCCTCAGCCCGGCGGCTTTTTCACGGCGCGGCTCAGTATTTGAAATAACCTATGGTCTGCGCCAGCTCCACCGCCTGCTCGCTCATGCCGCGCGCGGTGGCGGTCAGCTGTTCCGACGCCGCGGCGTTGGCCTGCATGGAACGGCTGATTTCGCTGACGCCCTGATTGATCTGCTCCACCCGCTGCGCCTGCTGGTTGGAGGACTGATTGATTTCCTGCACGAAGCTGGCGGTGCTCTGTATCGTCGGCAACATCTGATTGAACAGTTCGCCCGCGTGTTCGGCGCGGCGCACGCTGCTTTGCGTCAGCTGGCTGATTTCCTTGGCCGCCTGCTGGCTGCGCGCCGCCAGCTTGCGCACTTCGCCGGCCACCACTGCGAAGCCGCGGCCGTGTTCGCCGGCGCGCGCCGCCTCGATCGCCGCGTTCAGCGCCAGCAGATTGGTCTGGTAGGCGATGTCGTCGATGATCAGCACCTTGTTGGCGATGTCCCACATCGCGGCGATGGTCTCGTCCACCGCCTGGCCGCCGGCCGCCGCGTGCCTGCTGCTGTCGCTGGCCATCTGATCCGTGGTGCGGGCGTCGTCCCGGTTCTTCCACACGAAGGCGGAAATCTGTTCCAGGCTGGCGCTGTTCTTGTCGATGTTGTTGGCCTGCTCCGACGCTTGCTGGCTCAGGGTGTCCACCGCCTGGCTGATCTGGCGCGCGGCGTTGGCCAGGTCCGAGGAAAAAGCGTCGATATGCGCCAGAATGCCGGCCAGCTTGGCGACCAGCCGGCGAGTGGATTCGGCCAGATCGCCCAGTTCGTCCTGGCTGGCGTAGCGCGGCGGCGCGGTCAGATCGCCGTCGGCGATGGCGTGCAGCGCCTGGCTCACCTCGCGGATGGGCCGGTGCAGCAGGCGGCGCACCAGCAGGGACAGCACCAGGACGGTGACCAGGTCCAGCAGCAGGATTTCCGCCGTCACCCGCCACAGCACCGCGCGCAGTTTCTCGCGGATTTCTTCCGTGGACACTTGCAGGCTCAGCTTGCCGACGACGCGCGCGGTCGCGCCGTCGTGAAAGACCACGGCGCGTTCGCGCGTCAGGTCCGCGTCCGGCGCCGGAGCGGCGCCGCGCAGCAGCGAGCCGTCGGCCTCGCGGCGGTAGCCGGCGAAGGGAACGCCGTTGGCGTCGCGGACGAACACGCCGCGGAGCGCGTGTTTGCCCATCTCAGCCTCCAGCACCCGCAAGCCTTGGGCGCTGTCGAAATTCCACATGGGTCCGGCCAGATTCGCCGCCAGCCGCGCGCTGATCGCGGCGATTTCTCCGTCCAGTTCCTGACGCAGTTCCTGTTGGGTGCGCCAATAGTCCAGCGCGCCGAAGGCCGCCAGCAGGGCGGACATGATGAGCATGAAGGCCAGGTTGAGCTTCAGGCTGATGCTGTGGTGCCGCATGGGTGCATGCTCCCGGCTCGATAAACCGATTCAACGCTTTATTGATAGCACCTGTCGGCTTGGGCCGGGCCGCCGGATGCCGGCGGCGGAAACGGCGGCGGGGCTTGCGTTAAATCCTTATGGCATTAAGCGGGGACGCTTGATCACAAAGCGTCGCGTTTATGCCTTTTGCGCGCATGTATATTCTGAAACATGACATGACAAGGGTCTTGAGGTAATCTCGACCCCCATGTGTTATGGGCCATAACGACAATCCAAAGCCATAGCACCGGCGGCGGCGCTGCCGTTTACCTGTTCAAAGTTTGCTGCGCTTCGTGAAAGCCGGCGCGGCGAGTACCGCTGCGAAACGCCGATGTGCCTTGTGCGCCGTCCGCTTTCTCAGCCGTTTTCGCCTTGTCTCGCTCTTGCACGCGACGCTTTGAACAGGCCTTAAGCGCCAAGGCCACAACCCTTACGCAATACAAAGACAGTTAAAGGAGCAACTATGCAACCTGCTCAAGATACCCTGCACCGGGGTTTGGAAGAGCGGCATATCAACCTCATGGCCTTGGGCGCCACCATCGGCGTCGGCCTGTTTCTGGGATCGGCCACCGCCATCAAGATGGCCGGCCCCGCCATCATGCTGGCTTACGCCCTGGGCGGTTTCGCCATCTTCCTCATCATGCGCGCGCTGGGCGAAATGGCCATCCACAATCCGGTGGCCGGCTCATTCAGCCGCTACGCGCTGGATTACCTCGGCCCCTTGGCCGGCTACCTGACCGGCTGGAATTACTGGTTTCTGTGGCTGGTGACCTGCATGGCGGAAATCACCGCCGTCGGCGTCTATATGGGCATCTGGTTCCCGGACATTCCGGCCTGGTACTGGGCGCTGGCCGCGCTGGTGGCCATGGGCGGCGTCAACTTCATCGCGGTCAAGGCTTATGGCGAATTCGAGTTCTGGTTCGCGCTGATCAAGATCGTCACCATCGTGCTGATGATCATCGGCGGCCTGGGCATGATCGTGTTCGGCCTGGGACACGGCGGCGTGGCCACCGGCATCTCCAATCTGTGGAGCCACGGCGGCTTCATGCCCAACGGCTTTGGCGGCGTGCTGATGTCGCTGCAAATGGTGATGTTCGCCTACCTGGGCGTGGAAATGCTGGGCCTGACCGCTGGCGAAGCCAAGAACCCGAAGAAAGCGCTGGCCCGCGCCGTGGATTCGGTGTTCTGGCGCATCCTGATTTTCTACATCGGCGCGCTGTTCGTGATCCTGGCGATTTATCCGTGGAACGAGCTGGGCACCCGCGGCAGCCCCTTCGTGCTCACTTTCGAGCAGCTGGGCATCCCCGCCGCCGCCGGCATCATCAACTTCGTGGTGCTCACCGCCGCGCTGTCCTCGTGCAATAGCGGCATTTTCAGCACCGGCCGCATGTTGTACAACCTGGCCCAGCAACAGCAGGCGCTGCCCATCTTCGCCAAAGTGTCGCGTCAGGGCGTGCCGGTGTTCGCCTTGCTGATGTCGGTGTTCGCGCTGTTGGTGGGCGTGCTGCTCAACTATCTGGCGCCCAAGGAAGTGTTCACCTGGCTGACCGCGATCTCCACCTTCGGCGCGATCTGGACCTGGGTGATCATCCTGCTGGCCCAGCTGCGCTTCCGCCGCACCTTGAGCCGCGAGCAGCTGGCGGCGCTGGCCTACAAGATGCCGTTATGGCCGTATGGCTCCTACATCGCCATGGGCTTCCTGATCCTGGTGGTGGGCTTGATGGCCTATTTCCCGGATACCCGCATCGCCTTGATCATCGGCCCGGGTTGGCTGGCCTTCCTGGTGGTGGCCTATTATCTGTTGGGCTACAACAAGCGCAGCGCCGAGGAAGTGGCGCGGCTGGCGCAGAACGCTCGCTGAGCGCGCGCCGCCGTCTTGTCAGCCCGCTCTTTTGGAGCGGGCTTTTTTGCGTCTTAACGCGGCAGCCAGCTGCCGCTCAACGAGTAATCGCCGGCTTGCTGCCGCGTGGGGCCGCTGAGCGGATGGGCCGGCGGCGGCGCGTGCTGCCCGCAGTCGCTCTGGCCGAAGCAGCGCGGCAGCGGGTTGAAGCCGGGGCAGCCCGGCGGCGGGTTGACGCCGACGCAATGCTGCATTTGCTCTCTTTGCCGCCGCTCCAGCAGGCTGGGGCTGCGTATTTCGGCCTTGACCGAGAAATCCGGACCGGCGTCCAGGTTCTTCAATTGCACCGCGCCCTTGTACTTGAGCGCTTTATCGGTTTTGTCCTTCGCCTTCATCGACGGCTTGGCGCGCGTCTCCCAAGGGTCTTTGACGGCGAAGTCGTAAGAAGGCAGAGGCGCCGCCGCCAGGCTCGCGCTCAAGGCGGCCAGCGACAGCAATAGGGCGTGTCTACACTGCATGATGGATCTTTGTCCTGCGGTGGCAATGCCGCTGGCGCCCGGCTGCTGCCAGGCAGGGAGGGGCGCGCGGAATGCTCTTGTTGGGGGAATTGGCTGGCGCGGCCGTGGCCGCGGTGGCTGAACGCCGCTCCTGTAAATTTCAATGGGAGCGGGCGGATGCTTTTTATAACATTAAAGTTTTTCAGCTGGCAATAAGATGCAATGACAGGCGAAGCGGCGCGCGGCTTAATCAGCAGGCCGCGGCTTAGAACCTGTTTACGATCTCGCGAGCTAAGGCGAGGCAAGGCGAAAACGGCTGAGAAAGCGGAATGTACACGTGGTACATGAGCATTTCGAAGGTGTGCTCGCCGTGTAAGGCTCCACGACGCGCAGCAGATCGTAAACCGGTTCTTAGGCCGTTCACACTCACGGAGATTTTCTATGGCGCATTATCTGGTGGAATTGTACAGCCCGAAGCCGGCTTGGCTGGCCTTGAGTTTTTTGCACCGCACCGACTTCCTGGATCAGGTCAAAAGCAATATCGAGGCGCTGCCCGGCCTGGGCATTCAACTGCTGACCTTGAGCCAGATCGCGGCCGACGCCGATCAGGCGGCGCCCTATCGCTTCCTGGGCGTGTGGAGCCTGCCTGACCAAGAGGCCTGTGAGGGGATGCTGGCCGGCATCCGCGCCAGCGGCTGGTACGATTATTTCGATCACGTCAACGCGGTGGGCGCGGCCGGCGGCGTGGACGTGCATCTGGCGGACCTGCTGCAAGTCAAGTAAGCGCTTTGGAAACCGTTGCGGACGGCAGCTTGGGCTGTCGTTCGCAAAGAGACGTCAAGGGCGGCCGGCGGACAGCCGGCCGTTCCGCTTACCGTTCCCGCAGCACGCGCCACTCCACGAACTCGGCGGGATCGCCGGTTTCCTTGGTCTCGAAGACCGCCGGAATGTGGAAGGGCTTGCCGGTGGCGACATTGGTGCCGGCGATGGTGACGGTCATGCCTTCTTGCAGCGGTTTAGGCCGCTCGCCGCCAGCTACGGCCACCGACCATGTGCCGCCGGGCAGCAGGCCGGCGAAGGTGGCGATGCCCTTGCCGTTTTCAATCCGCGGAATAGACCGTGGTTCATTGGGCGGGATGTCAGCGCTGACCGACACGTTGTTCAGGTGGATCTGGTAAGCGATATCCTCATGGAGATCGGCGGCGTCGCGCAGCTGCGGCCGCGGGCGGTGGGCATGGCGCGCGGCTTGCGCGGCTCAGGGATATTTGGCGGCGATATAGCAGCGGCAGAAGCGGGCGGTCATGCCCGCGATCAGCGCGCTGGCGTCGTCGATATTGGTGAGCGCGCGCTTGGGCGGCGGGTTTTCCGACGCGCCGTGGCGGGCGTAGATGCCCAGGATGCTGGTGTTGTTGCAGGCGGCGGTGAACAGGCTGAGCTGTTCCGGATCCGCGAAGGCGTCGAT
The DNA here is from genome assembly GCF_024158805.1 of Chromobacterium sp. S0633. Classification (NCBI taxonomy): domain Bacteria; kingdom Pseudomonadati; phylum Pseudomonadota; class Betaproteobacteria; order Neisseriales; family Chromobacteriaceae; genus Chromobacterium; species Chromobacterium sp. S0633. The sequence goes on from NZ_JAMZGH010000004.1 coordinate 190,867, forward strand.
GCCGGCGTCGATCTCCTTGGCGTAGTGTTTGACGCTGTCCAGTATCTTGTACAGCGTGCTCCAGGCCAGCACTTTTTCCAGCGTGGTGTTGGTGGAAATCAGGCCCAGCAGGAAGAGCAGATCGCGCAGACAGGGGTCGCGCTTGGCCAGGTAGAGCAGGTAGGACGGGTAGCGCTGGCGCGGATCTTCGTAACGGGTGTGGATCTGGTCGATCCTGGGGTTGCGGCTGAACGGGTCTTCTTCGATCCGGTGCGCGCTGACGGGATAGCTGCAGCCGTTCTCATAAGCGCTGAAGCCCAGAAACTGGATGGGCATGCTGCTCACGCAGCCGGCGGCGGCGCGCAAGGCGCCGTTGAGCAGCAGTTGCAGGCTGTAGAGGCGTTCGGATACGTGATCGGGGTCGTCCAGTTCGTCGATGTGGCGCGAATAGGCGTAGAACTGCATGCCGATGTGGTCGTTCTCGTAGCCCAGATCGATGTCGTTGCCGAAGAAATGATGAGCGAGATCGGGATAGTAGCCGCCGGCGGCGACGGTGATTTCCCATTTGTGTACTGGCGACATGGGGCCTCCCTGGCGGTGGCTGGAGGGGGGATGGTTGCGGGCGCGGGCCGCGCTAGGGGCCGGATGCTAGCATAGCTTGAGTCCAAGCGCATAAATTGCTTGGGCCTGCGAGACTTTGGTCATGTCCGGCGCAGCATTGATTGGGGGAGAGGATGGCGCTTGAAGCTTTAAGCCCGGCGCCGGCGTTGCCGGCCCGGCATGGCAATGGTCTGCTATGCGCACACCGGGCAGTGGGAGGACGCCATGCTGGCGCTGGCTGAGCGTCCTCTTGGATATTTCTGATCGGAAGCGGCAATGGGGGCGTGCGGTTTTCCGCCGGCGCCGGCCTGCGCGGGCGCCGGCGGCGTCAGAACAAGCTGGGTTGCGCGCCTTGCGGATGGTCGATCACGGCCTCGGTGCTGCCTTCGGCCAGGCGTAGGCTGACGCGTTCGCGGTCGCGCAGTTCCGCCGGGGATTTGACCGCGGTGCCGTCCTGTTTTTGCACGATGGCGTAGCCGCGGGCCAGCACCGCTTCCGGATTGAGCGCCAGCAGGGTGGCGGCCAGGGTGTCCAGTTTCTGGGCCTGCCGGTTGAGCAGATCCCGACGCGCGCGCTGCAGCCGGGTTTGCAGCCGGTCCAGCGTTTGCGCGGTTTGGGCCAGGTCCGGCCGACGGCGCTGCAGCTTGCTGTCCGCCAGTTGCAGCGCCCAGCGCCGTTGTTCGAACAGGCTGCCCAGCCGGCGTTGCAGCCGCTCTTGCTGGCGCTGCAGCGCTTCGCGCTGGCGTTGCAGCTTTTCGCCGGGGTGGGCCAGCCGGCGCGCCAGATAGTCCAGCTGCTGGGATTTGTCGGTCAGCAGGCGGCCGAGCGCGCGCTCCAGGCCGCGCTTGGCGGTTTCGAGCTGAGCGTTCAGGTGCTCGCGGCTGGGGGACACCAGTTCCGCGGCGGCGGTGGGCGTGGGCGCGCGTTTGTCGGCGACGAAGTCGCAGATGGTGAAGTCGGTTTCGTGGCCGACGCCGCTGACGGTGGGAATGGGGCTGGCGGCCACCGCGCGGGCGACGATTTCCTCGTTGAACGACCACAAGTCCTCGATGCTGCCGCCGCCGCGGCAGACGATGAGCACGTCCACCTCGCGCCGTTCGCCGGCGCGGCGGATGGCGTCGGCCACTTGCTGGGCCGAGCCTTCGCCCTGCACCTGAGCCGGGTAGAGAATCAGCGGGATGGAGGGCATGCGCCGGCGCAGCGTGCTGACCACGTCGCGCAGCGCGGCGGCGGCGGGCGAGGTGACGATGCCGATGGCGGCGGGGTGGGCCGGCAGCGGACGTTTGCTTGCCGGGTTGAACAAGCCTTCCGCCTGCAGCTTGGCCTTGAGTTTTTCAAAGGCCTCGTACAAACGGCCCAGTCCGGCGGAGCGCATCTGATCGACGTTGATCTGGAAGTCGCCGCGGGCCTCGTACAGGGTGACGGTGCCCTTGAGCTCCACCTGCATGCCTTCCGCCGGACGGAAGGGCAGTTGCGACACTTTGCCGCGGAACATCACGCAGCGCACTTGGGCGCCGCCGTCTTTCAGGGAGAAATAGGCGTGCCCGGACGCGGCCAGGGTGAGGTTGGAAATTTCGCCGCCTATCCACATCGGCGGCAGTCCGCTTTCCAGCAGATCGCGCGCCATGCGGTTGAGGGAGGAGACGCTGATGACGTCGTTCTGAGGTGCGGTAAAAAACATGATTGTCAAGTGATCCACAGCGGGGGGTGGAAAATATTTTCAGCTAAAGCGAGTTGCAACTTGGCTTGCGTAGCGTTTGATATCTCTAAAAAAATCAATAAAATCAACAACTTGATTGTTTTCTTATCCAGGGCGGCTTTCAGCTCAAAACGGCTTGGCGCTTGGCTTGAGAGCATATTTGCACAGTTTTATCAACAAAGTTATCCACAGGGTTTTCGGTTTCAATCCTGTGACGCTATTTTTTCCTGTAAAAACAAGGGGCAAGGCTTTTTGCCTCAGAGTCGCTGTCCTCGTTTATCTTGATGTTGCTCAAGTAAGCGCTTTCTTCTTTCGTCCGCAGGCCATGCCGAAGGCTTGGCGTTGTCGCTTCATTATGCCTTTGGATTGGCTTGCCGGCCGCCTGGCTGAGCCGGGCGTTTGCCATCCCAAAGCGGGTGTAGTCTCTTGCGAGCCTGAGCGATAAAGGCGCCGGGACCGGGAAAGCGGCATGCGTGTTTGGCGCATGGGCATTGCCCGGCCCTCGCCGTTGCGCGAGGCCGCGCGACAGACTTTAGGAGCTCAACTCCTTCAACAGTTCCTTGACCCTGACCACGCGCAGCGCCACATCCTGAATATCGGCCTCCACGCGCAGCTTGTCCTGTCCCGCCAGCCTGTAGTTGCGCTTGGTTTGCAGCAGCTGGATGATTTTCATCGGATCTATCGGCGGGTTCTTGGCGAAGTGGACCTGGATGGCCACTTCGCTGGCGTCCAGCTTTTGCACGCCCAAGGGCTTGGCCAGCAGACGCAGGCGGTGGCTGTCTATCAGGGTCTTGACGGTTTGCGGCGGCAGGCCGAAGCGGTCTATCAGCTCTTCGTGGATATCGTCGATTTCCTGTTCGCTCTCGCAAGTGGCCAGCCGCTTGTAGAGCACCAGCCGCTCGTGCACGTCGGGGCAATAGCCGTCCGGCAGCAGGGCCGGGCTGTGCATATTGATTTCGGTGGTGACGCCCAGCGGCGCGTCCAGGTCCGGGGTGCGGCCTTTCTTGAGATCGCGCACCGCCTGCTTGAGCATTTCGGTGAACAGGGAGAAGCCCACTTCCTGCATCTCGCCGGACTGGCCTTCGCCCAGCACTTCGCCGGCGCCGCGGATTTCCAGATCGTGCATCGCCAGGTAGAAGCCTGCGCCCAGTTCCTCGGACATCTGGATGGCTTCCAGCCGTTTCATCGCGTCCTTGGTGATGCCGTCCGGCGTCAGCAGATAGGCGTAGGCCTGATGGTGGCTGCGGCCTACGCGGCCGCGCAGCTGGTGCAGCTGGGCCAGGCCGAACTTATCGGCGCGGTTGATCAGGATGGTGTTGGCGTTGGGGATGTCGATGCCGGTTTCAATAATGGTGGAGCACAGCAGCACATTGAAGCGCTGCTGCAGGAAGTCGCGCATCACTTGTTCCAGCTCGCGTTCGCGCAGCTGGCCGTGGGCCACGCCGATGCGGGCTTCCGGCACCAGCTCCGCCAGCTTTTCCCGCATGTTTTCTATGGTGTCCACCTCGTTGTGCAGAAAGAACACCTGGCCGCCGCGTTTGAGTTCGCGCAGCACCGCTTCGCGGATCACGCCGTTGGCCATCGGGCTGACGAAGGTTTTCACCGCCAGCCGGCGGCTGGGGGCGGTGGCGATGACGGAGAAGTCGCGCAGGCCTTCCAGCGCCATCGACAGCGTGCGCGGAATCGGCGTCGCGGTCAGCGTCAGCACGTCCACATTGGCGCGCAGCCGTTTCAGTTGCTCTTTCTGGCGCACGCCGAAACGGTGTTCCTCGTCGATGATGACCAGGCCCAGGTTCTTGAACTGGATGTCCGGCTGCACCAGCTTGTGGGTGCCGATGACGATGTCCACGCCGCCGTCGGCCAGGCCGGCCAGCGCGGCCTTGCTTTCCTTGGCGCTGCGGAAGCGGGACAGTTCGGCGATTTTCACCGGCCAGTCGGCGAAGCGGTCGGAGAAGTTCTGGAAGTGCTGTTCCGCCAGCAAGGTGGTGGGCACCAGCACCGCCACCTGTTTGCCGCCGAGGACGGCGACGAAGGCGGCGCGCAGCGCGACTTCGGTCTTGCCGAAGCCGACGTCGCCGCAGACCAGGCGGTCCATCGGCTTGCCGGAGCACATGTCCTGCACCACGGCTTCGATGGCGCTGGCCTGGTCCGGGGTTTCCTCGAAGCCGAAGCCGGCGGCGAAGGCTTCGTAGTCGTGGTGGGACAGGCTGAAGCTGTGGCCTTCGCGCGCGGCGCGTTGGGCGTAGAGGTTGAGCAGCTCGGCGGCGGTGTCGCGGGCTTTTTCCGCGGCGCGCTTCTTGGCTTTCTCCCAGGCCGGATTGCCCAGCTTGTGCAGGTGGATCTGGTCCGCCGCGCCGCCGGCGTAACGGGAAATCAGATGCAGCTGGCTGACCGGCACGTAGAGGGTGGCGCTGTCGGCGTACTCCAGCTGCATCAGCTCGGTTTCGCCTTCGCCCAGGTCCATGGACACCAGGCCGACGTAGCGGCCGATGCCGTGCTGTTCGTGCACCACCGGGTCGCCGGCCTTGACCTCGGCCAGGTCGCGCAGCATGGAGTCGGAGCCGGCGCGCGCGCTCTTGCGGCGGGTGTGGCTGCGGGCCACATGCTGGTAGAGCTCGGATTCGGTGACCACGGCGATGCCGGCGCCGGGCAGGGCGAAGCCGGTGTAGAGCGGGGCCACGCTCAGCGCCAGCGGCATGTCGCCGGCGATGAACTCGGCCCAGCCGTCCACCGGGCGCGGCTTGATGCCGTGCTCTTGCAGGAACTGGTGGACGGTTTCGCGGCGGCCCAGGCTTTCCACGGTGATCAGGATGCGTTGCCCGCCGCTGCGGATGAAGGCGTCCAGCTTGTGCAGCGGTTGTTCGGCGCGGCGCTCCACCGCCAGTTCCGGCAGCGGGGCGCAGCCTTCCGCCAGTTCGCCGTCGCCGGCCAGTTCCACGCGGGCGTAAGGCTTGAGCCGCGCCATCAGTTCGTCCGGGCGCAGGAAGATGTCGGCCGGCGGCAGCACCGGGCGCTCGGTGTCGCCGCGCGCCATGTCGTAGCGGCTTTCCGCGTCTTGCCAGAAGACCTGGGCGGCCTGTTGCACATCGTGGTGCAACACGATCAGCGCGTCTTCGCCCAGGTAGTCGAACAGAGTCGCGGTGTCGTCGAAGAACAGCGGCAGGAAGTATTCGATGCCGGCCGGCCACAGGCCCTGGGAGACGTCTTTGTAAATGCGGCTCTTGCTGGGGTCGCCTTCGATGCGTTCGCGGTAGCGCTGGCGGAAGGCGGTGACGCCGCTTTCATCCGCCGGATACTCCCGCGCCGGCAGCAGGCGGATTTCCGGCACCGGGTAAAGGGTGCGCTGATTGTCCGGGTCGAAGGTGCGCAGGCTGTCGATTTCGTCGTCGAACAGATCGATGCGGTAGGGCAGCGCCGATCCCATCGGGAAGAGGTCGATCAGACCGCCGCGGATGGAGAATTCGCCCGGGGCCATTACCTGGGTGACGTGGTGGTAGCCGGCGGTGACCATATTGGCGCGCAGCTGCTCCACATCCAGCCGCTGTTTGGCCTGCAGGAAGAAGGTGCGTCCCAGCAGATAGCCGATCGGCGCCAGCCGCGTCATCGCGGTGCTGACCGGGGCGATGATCACATCGCATTCGCGCTGATGGATCTGCCACAAGGTGGCCAGCCGCTCGCTGACCAGTTCGCCGTGAGGGGAGAAATGGTCGTAGGGCAGGGTCTCCCAGTCCGGCAGCAGCGCCACGCGCAGCGAGGGCGCGAAGAACGGAGCTTCGGCTTGCAGGCGCTGTGCCGATTGCGCGTCGGCGGCGAGGATGAGCAGCGGACGCCGCTCTGCGGCGAGGCGGGCGACGATGTTGGCGTCCAGCCCGGCGGGCAGGCGTCCGTGACGAGTTTTCTGACTGGCGGGAGGGATCCGCGGGAGGTTATCCAGCATGCTGCTTCACTAGTTTTGGCGGTTTCGGGCTTGGCGGTTTCGGGATTATAGCAGCCGTCCGGCGCGCGCCGTTTACCCGGCTTGCGCTGGGCGGGCGTCGCTTGTGTCCAGCGGGGTGAATATTTTCATCGTCATTGTCTGGCTGCATCCGGCAATTGCATATATTGTATGTCAGCCGGGTGATTTTGTTTTTCGTTTGGCATATATGCGCTTGATTTGTTAATGCAAAATTAATTTCGGCGCGCGGCGGGGCGCCGGCGCGAATGGGGGCGGGGTGGCGTGACAGTCGGATCGGCTTGCCGGGACGCGGCGGTGTTTCTGGGGTTTTTGGCGTGCACGGCTTTTTGGCCGCGCGAGCCGGTATTGGGATTTTCGCTGGCGGCCTTCCTCGCCCACGGTGTATGGAGCTATCGTTTTTTGCGTCGCGGCTGGCGCCAGTCCTGGTGGTGGCCGCTGGCCGCCGCCGCGCTGGCGGCGCAATGGTCGCCGCCGCAATGGGCGGCCCTGCTGCTGATCAGCCTGTACGCGCTGGCGCCCGGCCTGTACGCGGCCGGCCTGCGTGGGGGGCTGGCGGTGCGTCAGCCGGCGGACTTGCTGCGGCTGCTGCTGCGGCTCGCCTGCTATCCCTCGGTGCTTTTGGCCGGCCTGGCCGCCGGCGCCGGCTGGCGCTGGTTCGGCATGGAGGGCTTGTGGTCGTGGGCGGCGCAGGCCTGGGGCGTGTCCGGCCTTGCCCTGTCCTTGTGCGCGCCGCCGGCCTTGTACGCGTCCGGCGCGCCGCCGACGCGGCGCCAGGTCTTGGAAACCGCCCTGATCCTGGCCCTGGCCAGCGTGATGTGGTTCAGCCTGCTGGGCAGCAGCGTCGCCTATTCGCTGCCCTGCCAATTGCTGTTTTTCCCGCTGATGCTGTGGGCGGCCTTCCGCGTCGGTTTCCGCGGCGCGGCGTTGGTGGGGGCCTGGGTGCTCGGCTTGCTGTCGCTATACGTGCTGGCGCCGGAGCTGACCATGCACGCCAGCGTGCTCAACGGCGCCAGCGAGGTGGCGCTGACCCTGGCCTTGAGTTGCGCCACCCTGCTGGTATCGGTCTTGGCCGACGGCCATCGTCAGAACGAGAGCGCGCTGCGCGAGTTTCGCGCGCGGGTGGAGTCCCTGGTCAACAACAGTCCCAATATGATGTCGCTTAAGGGGCTGGACGGCCGGTTTCTGCTGGCCAACGCCGCCTATGCGCGCCGGGTGGGGCGCGCCCCTCAGGGCATGCAGGGTCTAACGGTGGAGGAGCTGTTCGACGAGCAGGACGCCGCCCAGATCCGCGAGCAGGACGCGGTGGTGCTGTCCTGCCTGGAGCCGCGCCAGTTCGAGGAGAGCTTTCTGTTCAACGGCGTGCTCAGCCATTTGCTGGTCACCAAGTTTCCCTTGTTCGACGCCCATGGCCGCCCGGCCGGGGTGGGCAGCGTGGACACCGACATCACCCAAACCCGTCAGGAGCAGAAAGCCAAGCGCGAAACGGAGGAGCGTTACCGCGCGCTGGTGGAGCAATCGCTGGTGGGCATCTACATCCTGCAGGACGAGAAGCTGATCTACGCCAACCCCAAGCTGGCCGCCATCATCGGTTATCAGCCCAAGGAAATGGAGGGCATGGGGCTGGAGCAACTGCTGGTGCCGGGCGAGGCCGCGCGCATCCGCCAACAAATCGTCAAGCGTTACCGCGAGAACATCGCGGTGCTGCAATACGGCACCCGCGCGGTGCGCCAGGACGGCGTGGTGGTGGACGTGGAAATCCACAGCCGGCTGTTCGACTACGAGGGCAAGAAGGCCATCATCGGCGTGGTGATGGATGTTTCCGAACGGCTGGCGGCGGACGCCAATCTGCGGCTGGCGGCCAAGGTGTTCGAAAACTCGGCGGAAGGCATTCTGCTGATGGACGCCGAGGCGCGCATCATCGCGGTCAACCACGCCTTCAGCGGCATTACCGGTTACGCCGAGGCCGAGGCGCTGGGCAAGGTGTCGCGCATTTTTGGCGATCAGAAACAGCTGAGCCGGCAGGCGATGCTGGAGGCGCTGGCGGGCGGCGGCCATTGGCAGGGCGAGATGCTGGACCGCCGCAAGAGCGGCGAGTGGTATCCGGCCGAGCTGGCGATCTCGGCGGTGCGCGACGCCGGCGGCGCGCTCAGCAATTACGTGGCGGTGTTCTCCGACATCACCCTGCGCAAGCAGTCCGAGGAACGTCTGCAGTTTCTTGCCAATCACGATCCGCTGACGCAGCTGCCCAACCGCAGCAGCCTGACCACGCGTCTGGACGAGGCCATCATCAGCCTGGATTGCGCCAGCGGCTCGCTGGCGGTGATGTTCATCGACCTGGACCGTTTCAAACTGATCAACGACTCCTTCGGCCATCAGGCCGGCGACGAGTTGTTGCGCGAGACGGCGTTGCGCCTGCAACGGGCGGTGGGGGCGCGCGGCCTGCTGGCGCGGCTGGGCGGCGACGAGTTCACCCTGGTGATGACCGGCTTCAAGGACGCCGCCGCGCTGGTGACCGCCGCCGAGGACACGCTGGCGGCGCTGGGCCAGCCGCTGCGGCTGGAAAACCACGAAGTCTATGTCACCGGCAGCATAGGCATCAGCGTCTACCCCAATGACGGCACCGACGCCCAGACCCTGCTCAAGAATGCCGACGTGGCGATGTACCGCGCCAAAGAAGCAGGCAAGAACACTTACCAGTTCTTCGCCGCGGAAATGAACACCCAGACCTTCGAACGCCTATTGCTGGAGAACGGCCTGAGGCTGGCGCTGGAGCGCGGCGAGCTGGAACTGCATTACCAGCCGCAGGTGGACGCGGTCAGCCGCCGGGTGCTGGGCGCGGAAGCGCTGATCCGCTGGCGCCATCCGCAACTGGGCCTGGTGCCGCCGGGCCGCTTCATCCCGCTGGCGGAGGAAACCGGCCTGATCAAGCCCATAGGCGACTGGGTGCTGCAGGAAGCCTGCCGCCAATTGGCGGTCTGGGACCGTCAGGGCGTGGCGGTGCCGCGGCTGGCGGTGAATTTGTCCGCGCGCCAGTTCGAACAGCAGCTGCTGCCGCTCAAGGTGGCGGAGGCGTTGCGGGCGGCGGGCCTGTCCGCGGCGCGGCTGGAGCTGGAAATCACCGAAAGCATGATCATGCTCAACCCCGGCGAGGCGGTGCGCCAGCTGGGCGAATTGAAGGCGCTGGGCGTGGGCCTGTCCATCGACGATTTCGGCACCGGTTACTCCTCGCTGTCCCATCTGAAGCGTTTTCCGCTGGATACCTTGAAGATCGATCAATCCTTCGTCGAAGGCCTGCCGGACGACGGCGACAACGCCGCCATCGCCGAAGCCATTCTGGCGATGGCGCGCAAGCTGCAGTTCCAGGTGGTGGCGGAGGGCGTGGAGAGCGAGCGCCAGGCGCAATTCCTCACCAGCAAGGGCTGCGCCTTGCTGCAGGGCTATCACTTCGGCCGCCCGGTGCCGGCGGCGGAGTTGCCCGCCTTGCTGGCCGGCATCGTCGCCGTGGGCGAGCAGCGGCAGCTCGGGCTGATGTCCGGCGTGGAGGTGCTGGGCAGCTGAACGCAAGCCGGTTTTGCCCTGAACCGCCGCGCGCTCTAAAATGGCGGGATTGTCATTAGAGAATCGCCATGAGCAACAAACGCCTGATCCACGGCTTTCACGCCATCAATGCCCGTCTGTGGCAGAACCCCAAGAGCCTGCTGGAAGTCTGGCTGGCCGGCGGCCGCCACGACGCCCGCGCCAAGGCGGTGCTGGACAAGGCCGCCGAGGAGGGCATCAAGCTGCACATCGTCGACAAGGAACGCCTGGACAGCATGAGCGGCAACGCCCGCCACCAGGGCGTGGCGGCGATGATAGACGCCAGCCGCAACTTCGTGCACCTGGACGACGTGCTGGACAATCTGAGCGAACCGCCCTTGTTGCTGATCCTGGACGGCGTCACCGATCCGCACAATCTGGGCGCCTGCCTGCGGGTGGCGGACGCGATGGGCGCGCACGCGGTGATCGCGCCCAAGGACCGTTCCGCCGGCCTCAACGCCACCGTGTCCAAGGTGGCGTGCGGCGCCGCCGAGGTGATTCCCTATCTCACGGTCACCAATCTGGCGCGCACGCTGCGCGACTTGAAAGACGCCGGGATCTGGATCGCCGGCACCACCATGGAGGCGGATACCGACCTCTACCACTGCGACGCCGCCGGCCCGCTGGCCTGGGTGATGGGCTCGGAAGGCGAGGGCATGCGCCGCTTGACCCGCGAGCACTGCGACGTGCTGGTGTCCATCCCGATGTTCGGCACGGTGGAAAGCCTGAACGTGTCGGTGTCCGCCGGCATGGTGCTGTCGGAAAGCCGCCGCCAGCGCACGCTGGCGCAGGCCAAGGCCGATTGAGCCCTGGCCACCCGCACCGCAAAGCCCCCGTCCTCGGGGGCTTTTTCTTGGGTGCGGGGTTTGACTGTGATCAGATGCGAGCCTAAAAAAGTAGACAGAATAAGGAACCGATCTGGCGCCGCCGCAGTCTTGTTGATACCTTACCTGGGTATCCTATTTGCGAGAGGGGAGTGCAGTGATGGATAGACGTGGATTCATCTGCGCCGGCGCGGCGTTGGCTCTGGTTCCGTTGTTGCGGCAGGCCTGGGCGGCGCAGCCGCCCGCCGTCGATCACGCGGCGATGGGACATGGCGGCATGGGCGCGGCGGCGGAGACAATGCCGGCCGCGGCCGCTTTGGGCCTGCCGGCGGGCCTGGCTTTGCCGGCCCTGCCGCTGTTGCGAAACCAGAGCGCCTTGCCCGGCGTGTTCAGCGCGGCGCTCAGCGCCGGCGCGCAGGCGCTGCCGCTGTTGCCCGGCAAGCCCGCCACCGTGTTCTGGAGCTATAACGGCCAGGTGCCGGGGCCGACGATAGAAGTGTTCGAAGGCGACGAATTGCGGCTGCATTTCGAAAACCGCCTGTCCCAGCCCACCACCATTCATTGGCACGGCCTGCCGATTCCGGCTGACCAGGATGGCAATCCGCAAGACCCGGTGCCGCCGGGAGGGAGCCGCGAATACCGCTTTACCTTGCCGCAGGGCTGCGCCGGCAGTTACTGGTATCACCCGCACCCGCACGGACATACCGCCGAGCAGGTGTATAGGGGGCTGGCCGGCGTGTTCGTGGTCAAGAGCCGCAGCGATCCGCTGGCGCATCTGCCGGAGCAAAGACTGGTGTTGTCGGACCTGAAGCTGGACGCCGACGGCAAGATCGCGGCCAATAGCGAAGCCGATCGCATGGACGGCCGCGAAGGCCAGTTCCTGCTGGTCAACGGCGCCTGGCGGCCGCATCTGACGCTGGGCGTCGGCGAGCGCCAGCGCTGGCGGGTCTGGAACGCCAGCAGCGCGCGCGTGCTCAAGCTGGCCCTGCCCGGCCACGAACTGGAACTGGTGGGCAGCGACGGCGGCCTGCTGCAACGGCCGCGACGTATCGACAGCCTGACGCTGCCGCCCGGCGCCCGCGCCGAGCTGGTGGTGACCGGACGCTTCGAGCCCGGCCACGGCGCCGGCCTGCTGGCCCTGCCGTATCGGCGCGGCAAGATGATGTCGGCCGAACAGGACGCGAGCCTGACGCTGCTGGAGCTGCGCCGGGGCGCCGTCGCCAAAGCCACGGCGCCGCTGCCGGCGCGGCTGCGCGAAATCCAGCCCCTGGGCGCGCCGGCGGTGCGGCGCAGGGTGGTGCTGTCCGAAGACATGGCCAATCCCGCCGCGATGTTCCTGATCAACGGCAAGACCTTCGACATGGAGCGGGCGGACTTCCTGGGCAAGGTGGGGGCGGTGGAGGAGTGGGAGATCGTGAACGAGGCCGATATGGACCACCCCTTCCACATTCACGGCACCCAGTTCCAGGCGCTGGCGCGCCGCAAGGACGGCGTCTGGCGCGAAGAACCGTTCCTGGCCTGGCGCGACGTGGCCAACGTCTCTGCCGGCGAGACGCTGCGGCTGCGTTTCCGCCAGGACATGCCGGGCCTGCGCATGTTCCATTGCCACATCCTCGAGCACGAAGACGCGGGGATGATGGGCATGCTGCGGGTGGAGGCCTAGGCGGCCGCGCGCAACTGCGTCACAATGGCCGCAGCCCGGCCCGCCGGACGGCGGCCGGGCTCGCTTTGAACCCGCTTGGATTAGGATGGACATGACGCAAGAAAAACCGCAGGACGGCTGTTGCGACGCAGCGGCCCCGCTTTCCGACAAAACCGTGGTGCAGCCGGGCAAGAGCGCGCTGATCAAGCGTTTGGCGCGCATCGAGGGTCAGGTGCGCGGCATCAGCGGCATGGTGGAGGCGGACCGTTATTGCGTGGACATCCTGACCCAGGTGGCCGCGGTCAAGTCGGCGCTGGACGCGGTGTCGATGCAATTGCTGGAAAATCACATGAAAGGCTGCGTGGCGCGCGCGCTGCATCAGGGCGACGCCACCGGCATGGTCACCGAACTGATAGACGTGGTCAAAAAAGTGCGCTGAGCCGCGTCGCCGCAAAGGAATGCACATGAAAACCCCGCTCGCCGTCCTGTTGTCCCTCGCTTCCGCGCTGGCCGCGGCGGGGCCGATTCCGTTCGAGGTCTACATCAAGCTGCACAAGGGCATGTCCGAGGCCGAACTGGTGTCCCAGGCCGGCGCGCCCGATTACAGCAGCAACGGCCCCACGGTCAAAACCAAGGACGCCAACGCGGTGGTGGAAACCAGCACCCGCTCGCTGTCCTGGCTCGCCAACGACGCCGTGCCCTATACCACCACGGTGACGCTGAGCAATGGGGTGGTGGTGGATATCTCCCGCGACAAAAAGCTCTGAGAACCTGTTCAAAGTCTGCTGCGCGTCGTGAAGCGTTGTACGGCGAGTACGAGCTCAGAATGCTCATGTACCTCCCTCGTGCATTCCGCTTTTTCGCTCGTTTTCGTCTTGTCTCGCCCTCGCTTGCGAGGCTTTGAACCGCGACTTGGGGCGGATTCCGAATCCCGTCTTCGCCACAGCCTTGCCGCCGTTCCGCGCGGAAGCCCCTGATTTATTTGCCTGCCGCCGGCTTAGCGCGTAGAATGCTGCGGTTTCAACCCCTTGCCTTTTGCAACTGCATGGCAAAAGGCTTCAATAGCCACAAGGAGTTAACATGCGTCATTACGAAATCGTGTTCATCGTCCACCCGGACCAGAGCGAACAGGTTCCGGCCATGATCGAGCGCTACAAGGGCATGGTTCTGGCCGCTGAGGGCAAGATCCACCGTCTGGAAGACTGGGGCCGCCGTCAACTGGCTTACCCGATCCAGAAGCTGCACAAGGCTCACTACGTTCTGATGAACGTAGAGTGCCAGTCCGAGACCCTGGCCGAAATCGAACACGCCTTCAAGTTCAACGACGCTGTTCTGCGTCACCTGACCATCAAGCTGGAGCGCGCGGTTACCGAAGCGTCCCCGATGATGAAGGACGAAAAGGCCAAGAACCTGCTGGACGCCCAGCAGCCGGCAGCCGAGGCTGAAGCTTCCGCCTAATTGGCCGGAGCAAAGTCTTGCAGAACCGTCTGGCGCTGACCGCCACGGTCGACCGAGAGGATGCGCTGAGATACACGCCCGCCGGCTTGCCGGTGTTGGAAATGTGGCTCAAGCATCAGTCCAGACAGACAGCTCACGGTTTTGATCGGGATGTGGCCTGCGAAATACAGGCCGTGCTGATAGGCGAAGACGCCCGGAAGTTTTCCGGGAAACTGGCGGGAAACACGGTGAATCTCACCGGCTTTCTGTCCCAGCGCAGCCTCAGGAATCCGCGGTTAGTGCTCAATATCGAATATGTTGAATTTGTAAAAGGTTAGTCAAAATGGCTCGTCAACTCTTCAAGCGCAAGAAGTTCTGCCGCTTCACGGCAGAAGGCATCAAGGAAATCGACTACAAATCCGTTGATCTCCTGAAAGACTTCATCGCCGAAAACGGCAAAATCATTCCGGCTCGCATCACCGGCACCAAGGCCCGCTACCAGCGTCAGCTGACCACCGCTATCAAGCGTGCTCGCTTCCTGGCCTTCCTGCCGTACACCGACCAGCACTAAGCCGGGAAAAGGAACTTAAAAGATGCAAATCATTCTGCTCGAAAAAGTTGCCAACCTGGGTCAACTGGGTGATGTGGTTAAAGTCAAGGATGGTTACGGTCGTAACTTCCTGATCCCGCAAGGCAAAGCCAAGCGCGCTACCGAAGCCAACCTGAAACAGTTCGAAGCTCGTCGCGCCGAACTGGAAGCCAAGCAAGCCGAGATCCTGGCCGACGCCAAGGTCCGCGCCGAGAAGCTGAACGAAGCCGTTGTCACCATCGCTCAGAAAGCCGGCGTTGACGGCCGTCTGTTCGGTTCCGTGACCAACGCCGACGTGGCTGAAGCCGTGACCGCCTTCGGCGTTGCGGTTAAGCGCACCGAAGTTCGCCTGCCGAACGGCCCGTTCAAGGCCATCGGCGAGTACGACATCGAGATCGCTCTGCATCACGACGTCGTGACCCCGATCAAGATCGTGGTGGTTGCCGAAGCTTAATTCCTGTTTTCAGGAACGCTTTATCAAAAAGCCCGCTCATTCGAGCGGGCTTTTTGTTTGGGCGCGCCGGGGCGCGGATCAATCGTCCTGGCTCAGCACCAGGCGCGCGCGCAAGCCGGGCGCGTCGGCCTCGGCGATGGACAGCAGGCGGTCGATATTGGGGTGTTTGCCCGGATTGGCGCGCGCGTCCGGCGTGTGTTCGGCGTAAAGCGCCAGTCCCTCGCGCGCGGCCTTGCGGTCGATATGGCCGTGGGTCTTGATCAGGGCGTGGTAGACGCGCACCGAGCCGGCGGTGCCGGGCTGATTGTCCAGCCGGCCGACCGGCTCGCCGCTGGCGTCCAGCAGCACGATGGCGCGAATGTCGTCGACGGCGGGCAGGGTGTTGAGGATGTCCTTGAAAGCGCTTGCTTGCATGATGTGTTTCCTATTGTCGTTATCGTGGCGGGCCGCCGGGGCGGCCCGTTGAGGGGGGCGTTGCGCATGGGCCGCGGCGTCGGGCCGGGCCGGATGCAAGACCGTTCCAGTGTAGCCGGGTATTAGGCGGCGGACCGGCTGAGAAAGTTCAGCCGGCTGCCGCGCATTGCACATTTTTGGTGCAGCCGCTCGGCCGTCTTGCCTTGATTTGGTGCAATGTATGCCGACAGCTCTTCATTACACCATGCTTTGGATGATTTTGTGTTGCGGATTTGTTAATGAATCAAAGGCTTGGCCTGTGATTGTTAACTTGGCACGGCAATTGCTAACTATAAAGCGATCTGGTGACGCCAGGGTATGGCCCGGCGTCTCGCGCCAGTCTCCAAAGGGGATAAGAGAGCGGCAAAGCCGCCTTGGATCGGGGTCGATCGGCGAAGCCGGCGACCCCGTTTCATTTTCAGCGCATCAGGGCTGCTCGCCCACCAGATAGCGCTGGCTCATCCGCTTGAAGTGCTCGCTGCCGGCCTGGCGCAAGCATTCGAACAGTACCATCTCCTTGCTGACGATGGCGGCCCCGGCGTCGCGCATCCTTTGCAAGCCCAGTTCAATGTCGGACGCCTTGCGGCTGGACACCGCGTCCGCCACCACGAAGACCCGCTTATCCAGCTCCAGCAGTTCCAGCACGGTTTGCAGCACGCAAACATGCGTTTCCATGCCGCAGACGATGACTTGCGGCCGGGCCAGCACGGCGTCCGGCAGACAGTGGGCGGCGACGCAGGAAAAATGGGTCTTCTCGACCACCTTGGGTTCCGGCGCCTGGGCGAGCAGCTCGGGCAGGGTGTGGCCCAGGCCGCGCGGATATTGCTCCGAGAACACCACCGGCAGGCCGTGGTCGCCGGCCACGCTGATCAGCCAGCGGCAGCGCGCCGCCATGCCGGCCGCGTCGACGACCGCCGGCGCGAGTTTTTCCTGGACGTCCACCACCAGCAGGCTGGCCAACTCCTTGTGCATCAGCATAATGCGCTCCTTGGGGCGTGTGAGGGGTTTGTCGCAGCATTCAGGATACCTGTTTTGACGTGGGCTTGCGCCGCGCTGAAATCCTTTTGTCATTTTCGCTTGCCGGCCTCATCCCGTTCCGTTGATGATGACTCAAAGGCCGAATCGCAATAATCGACAGGAGGTGAATCGTGGATGGACTGCATATCCGCAAGGTGGAGCCGGAAGACGCGCCCGTCTTGGCGGCGATGATGGTGTTGGAGGAGGTGGTGGCCAATACTTTGCAACTGCCCTACCAATCGGTTGAGGACTGGCGGCGGAAGCTGGCGCAAACGCCGCCGCACGTGCATTCCCTGGTGGCCTGCAACGCCGAAGGGCGGGTGGTAGGCAATGCCGGCCTGATAGGCGACGAGCGTCCGCGCATCCGGCACGCGGCCAGCCTGTTCATTGTCGTGCATCCGGATTGGCACGGCCGCGGCGTGGGCTCCGCCTTGTTGCGGGCGTTGCTGGAGCTGGCCGACAACTGGTTGGGATTGTTGCGGGTGGAGCTGGCGGTGGTGCACGACAACGAGCCGGCGATCGCCCTGTATCGCAAATTCGGTTTCGAACTGGAAGGGAGGCGGCGGATGGAGCAACTGCGCGCCGGCCGTTATGAAGACACCTTGATCATGGCGCGTTTGCGCCGGCCGGAATGACGAAGCGCCCGCGTGGGCGGGCGCTGGCGCGGCTGCGCGCTTATTTGCCTGCGGCGTCCTGCGCCTGCGGCGCCGGTTGCTGCGTTTGCAGCTGAGCGTCCATGCGCGCGCGCATTTCCCACATATTGGACAATCCTTCGCCGGCCATCGCGGCGCCGGACAGCAGGATCAGGGACAGGGTGGTCAGTACGGTTTTCTTCAGCATGATGTTTCCTTTCATGGCAAATCGACCGGTCGACCGGCTCGGCGCAGGGCGTCGACGGAGGTCGGCTGCGGGCCTGGCGAAGCCTGTCGCTGTTTGGGCGGCCTGCATCGCCATTGAATTCTAGTGAAGGCAGGGACTTTGTCCGGCCATGGCGGTGATCAATTTGCAAACGAGTGTGAATCGCGTTTCGCGGGGCCTGGCCTCCCGCCGCGGAGCGCGGGCGGGAGGGGGCGGTTCGCCATCTTAGCTGGCGGATTGGCTGGTCTGAGCGCCGGCTGCCGCGCTTGGCTGCGCGACGGTTTGCTTGGTGGCGATCTGGGCGTCCATGCGCTCGCGCATTTCACGGGCGTTGCTGGCGCCTTCGCCGCCGGCCATGGCGGCGCCGGACAGAATGATCAGGGACAGCGCGGTGAGTACGGTCTTTTTCATGATGGTTTCCTTTCATTGCGATCTTGCCGGGGCCGGACTTGCTGCGTCCGGCGGCAGGGCTTGAGTCGACATTCTATGGCGGGCTTTGACGCAGTGCGGTAAACGATTGTGAGCGTGTGCTAATGAGTTTTGACGGCGTTTACAAAGCCGGATTACCGGCCGGCCTGGCTGGTTTGAGGCGCTGTCGGCGCTTGCTTGGCGGCGATCTGGGCGTTCATGCGTTCGCGCATTTCACGGGCGTTGCCGGCGCCTTCGCCGCCGGCCGTGGCGGCGCCGGACAGAACGATCAGGGACAGGGCTGCGATAAGGCTGTGTTTCAACATGGTGAATTCCTTGTAAAGTGTGGGACGGGCGCTTATTTGGCTTGCGGAGCCTGGGCCGGGGTTTGGGCCTGCTTGGCGTCGATCTGGGTTTGCATGCGTTCGCGCATTTCACGAGCGTTGCCGGCGCCTTCGCCGCCGGCGGCGGCGGCGCCGGACAGAACGATCAGAGACAGGGCGGCGATAAGAGTTTGCTTCAACATGGTCAAAATCCTTGTGTGATTGAGTGGCTTGGCGGCGGCGAGGATGTTCAAAATGCTAGAATCGATCCGGCGCCCCGCTAAGGAGTCGCTTGGCCTGCTCTGGCGGGCTGTGCGACTTAGTGACTGAATATTAAGGATGTTTTTTCGCCGCAGATAGCGGAATGATTTGCACTGAACCATCAGTAAATTTGAATATGAAACTATCTCTCGACGCTTTGCTGGTGCTGGACGCCATCGATAATCACGGCAGCTTCGCCGCCGCCGCGGACGCCCTGTTCCGGGTGCCGTCCGCGGTCACCTATACCGTGCAGAAACTGGAGCAGAGTCTGGGCGTGCAGATCTACGATCGCAGCGGCCACCGCGCCCGGCTGACGCCGGCCGGCGAGCGCCTGCTCAAGGACGGCCGGCATCTGCTGGACGCGGCGCGTCAGCTGGAGCTGCGCGTCAGCAAGCAGGCTCAGGGCTGGGAACACCAGTTGCGCATCGTGATCGGAGACCTGGTGGATTTCGCCCAGGTGATTCCCTTGATCGCGGAATTCGATCAACTGGCCTCGGCCACGCGGCTGATTTTCCGCAGCGAGATTTTCGGCGGCACCTGGGACGCGCTGTACGACGACCGCGCCGATCTGGTGATAGGCGCGCCCAATATGCCGCCGCCCGGGGATTATTTCACCCGCACCATAGGCAGTTACGATTTCGTCTTGGTGGTGGCCGCCGGCCATCCGCTGGCGGCGGAGGACAAGCCGCTGCCGCCGCATGTGTTGCGCCAGCACCGCGCGGTGGCGATAGGCGACACCTCGCGGCGCTTGCAGCCGCGCACCGGCGGTTTGCTGGACGGCCAGGACGTGCTGACCGTGCACAGCAGCCGCGCCAAGCTGGACGTGATCCTGGCCGGCCTGGGCAGCGGTTATCTGCCGCGCTCCATGGTGGGGCCTTATCTGGCCAGCGGGGACTTGGTGGCCAAGGAGGTGGCCGAAGACAGCCCGGACCACCAGATGTGTTTCGCCTGGAAGCAGGCGCAGCCGGGCAAGGCTTTGCAGTGGTTCATCCAGCGGCTGGAGCAGGCGGTGGAGGCGGGCGAGCTGCGGCCGTGAAAAAGCCGGCGTCCGCGAGGAGGCCGGCCGGATAGGCTCAATTGCGTGGGGGTGCTTAGAGCGTGTTTACGATCTCGCGAGCTAAGGCGAGACAAGGCGAAAACGGCTGAGAAAGCGGAATGTACACGTGGTATATGAGCATTTCGAAGGCGTACTCGCCGTGCCACGTCTCACGAAGCGCAGCAGATCGTAAACAGCTTCTTACACGTCCTGGCCCTCGACGATGCCGTCATGGCTGGCGGCGCGCTTGGGCAGCAAGAGGTTCAGCACGATGGCCAGCAGCGAACACAGGCCGACGCCGGCCAGCTCGAAATCCCCCAGCTTCAGACTGAGGCCGCCGATGCCGGAGGTCAGCACCACCGAGATGATCACCAGATTGCGCGGTTCCATCAGGTCCACCTTGGCCTCGATCAGGGTCTTCAGGCCGATGGAGGCGATGGTGCCGAACAAGAGCACCATGATGCCGCCCATCACCGGCAGCGGGATGGACTGCAGCAGCGCGTTGAACTTGCCGAAGAAGGCCATGGCGATGGCGAACAGCGCGGCCCAGGTCATGGTGACCGGGTTGAAGTTGCGGGTGATCATCACCGCGCCGGTGACTTCGGCGTAGGTGGTGACCGGCGGACCGCCGATCAGGCCGGCCACGCAGACGCCCAGGCCGTCGCCGGACAGGGTGCGGTGCAGACCGGGCGACTTGGTGTAGTCCTTGCCGGTGACGCCGCCTATCGCCATCACGCCGCCGATGTGCTCGATGGCCGGCGCAATCGCCACCGGCAGCATGAACAGCGCGGCGGCCCAATTGACTTCCGGGCTGTGGAAGGCGGGCATCGCGAACCACGGCGCGGCGGCCAGCTTGGCGAAATCCACCACGCCGAGCAGGGCGGCGGCGATGTAGCCGACGATGACGCCGGCCAGAATGGGCACCAGCTTGAACAGGCCGCGCGCGTAGATGGACACGATGACGGTGGTGGCCAGCGAGATCGCCGCCAGCAGCATGGACACCGCGTAAGGCGTTACCTGCTTGCCGCCGGCGATGCCCATCGCCATGCCGGAGGCCGCGGAGGCCACCGACAGGCCGATGATCATGATCACCGGGCCGATCACCACCGGGGGCAGCAGCCGGTTGACGAAGGCCATGCCGCGCCAGCGGACCACGGCGGAAAACAGGAAGTACATGAAGCCGGCGCAGAACAGGCCGAACTGCGTCGCGCCCTGGCCCCAGGTGTGCATGGAATAAATGATGGGGCCGATGAAGGCGAAGGAGGAGCCGAGGAAGATCGGCACCTGGCGCCCGGTGTACAGCTGGAACAGCAGGGTGCCGACGCCGGCGCCCAGCAGCGCCATCGCCGGATTGAGGCCGGTCAGCAGCGGCACCAGCACCAGCGCGCCGAAGGCGACGAACAGGATCTGGGCGCCGGACACGGCCAGCTTGAGTTGTTGGAACATGGTTTTAACCTTTTGGCTCGTCTTGGTCTGAATGGGGGGCGGGGGCCTGGTCCAGCCGCTTGCCCAGAATGCGCGACTGCGGTTCCAGGCCGCGACGCAGGTAGAAATTCAGCGCGGCCTGGTTGAAGTCCTTCACCTCCAGGCGGATCTCGTCGGCTGAATGCCGCCGCGCCCAGTCTTCGGCCGCCGCCAGCAGCGCGCTGCCTTGGCCTTGCCCGCGCTCAGCCGCCGTCACCACCAGGGTGGTGACGCGGCAGATGCGGCGCGGCCGCAGGAAGGGCAGGGTGAGTTCCAGCAGGGACAGGGCGATGAAAGCGCTGACCTCTCCGCCGGATTCCGCCAGCAGCAGCGCGCCGCCGGGCGCGTCCAGCAGGCCGGCCCAGAACGCGCGGTCGCGGTCGGCGGCGCCGTTGGCGGCGAAGATGTGCGGCAGCGCGCGATGGTGCTGTAGGTTGATCTCGTCGGCCAGGCGGCAGATCGCCGCGAGGTCGCTTGCGGCAGCGGGACGTATTTTCATGCTTGGGGCCGGGCTGGGCGCGCAAAAAAGCGCCGCTTCCGGAGTGGGAGCAGCGGCGCTGGACGGGCTCATGATCAGGCTTGCTTGGTGCCGAAGATCTTGTCGCCGGCGTCGCCCAGGCCGGGGATGATGTAGCCGTGCTCGTTCAGGTGGCTGTCGAGCGAGGCGGCGTAGATCTGCACGTCCGGGTGGGCGTCGTTGACGATCTTCACGCCTTCGGGCGCGGCCACCATCACCACGGCTTTGATCTGCCTGCAGCCGTTGCGCTTGAGCAGGTCTATGGTGGCGACCAGGGAGCCGCCGGTGGCCAGCATCGGGTCGATGATGATGGCGATGCGCTCGTCCAGATTGCCGACGAACTTCTCGAAATAGGACACCGGTTCCAGCGTTTCTTCGTTGCGGGCCAGGCCGACCACGCTGATCTTGGCCGAGGGCACCAGGTCCAGCACGCCGTCCAGCATGCCGATGCCGGCGCGCAGGATGGGCACCACGGTGACCTTCTTGCCCTTGATTTGCTGGACGTCGATCTTGCCGCACCAGCCGTCTATGGTGACGCTTTCCAGTTCGAAGTCGCGGGTGGCTTCATAGGCGAGCAGGCGCGCCAGCTCTTGAGTCAGCTGACGGAATTTCATGGTGCTGGTATCGGCTTCGCGCAGCAGGCCGAGTTTGTGTTGCACCAGCGGATGCTGGACGACGGTGATGTTCATGAGACGTTCCCATACCTTGGCAAAGAGCTGCTTTCGGCGCGGGCGCGCCAAAAGCAGCTCTTGGTATTAATTATGAAGCCGGCAGCCTTCGATGATCCCGGGCTGCCGGTGCGGGGTATTTGGTATGGGGCGGTATTTTACCCCTTTTCCCATTCCGAAATCCACTGCAAGAATTCGGCGGCGGCTCGCGGCGGGCTGCAGATATAGCCTTGCACCGCGTCGCAGCCCAGCTCGGCCAGCGTGGCCAAGTCGGCGCTGTCCTCCACGCCGATGGCCACGGTGGTGAGGCCGGAGGCCTTGGCCAGGCCGATGTCTTCGCGCAGGATGGCTTGCAGATGCTGATTGGAGCTGACGCCCTGCACGAAGGCGCGGTCCACTTTAAGCAGGCTGAAATGGCTGATCAACAGCTTGTCGGTCAGGGTGACGCCGATGCCGAACTCGTCTATGCCGATGCCGAAGCCGGCGGCGCGCAACTGGGGCAGCTGCGCGTCGGCCTTCTGCCAGTGCTGGCGCAGCGTGGATTCGGAGAATTCCAGCGTCAGCTTGGCCGGCTCCAGGCCCAGGATGCGTACTTTCTGCAGCAATTGCTCGCACAGGCTTTCATCGTCCAGCGACATCGAGGTCAGGTTGATGGTGACCGGAATGTCGTGGCCGCGCTCCTGCCAGTCGCTGCAGGCGTACAGCGATTTTTCCAGGATCAGTTCGGTGAGTTCGCGAATCATGCCGCGCTCTTCCATCGCCGGCACGAAGCTGACCGGGGACAGCACGCCAAGCGCCGGGTGCTGCCAGCGCGCCAGCGCCTCGGCGGCGATCACCTTGCGGCTGGAGATTTCGACTATCGGCTGAAACCAGGGAATGAGCTGATCGTTGACCAAGGCGCGCCAGATCTCTTCGATGGGCATGGCGCTGGCGGGGCTGAGGGCGGCTTTGGTTTCCTGATGTGTCGGCATGGGGCGATTTGGGTCGGGCAAGCGGATGTCACCCTGATTGTATGACATGGCGGGTGTTTTCGAAACGCTAAATTCCGCTTCAAAAACAAAGGTCCCGGCCTTGGCCGGGACCTGGGAGAGGCGCTTACAGGTCTTTCAGCAGCTCTTGCAATTCACCGTTTTGGAACATTTCATACATGATGTCGGAGCCGCCGACGAACTCGCCTTTGACGTAGAGCTGCGGAATGGTCGGCCAGTTGGAGAAGTCCTTGATGCCCTGGCGGATGTCGGCGTCTTGCAGCACGTCCACGGTCGCGAACTGTTCAAGGCCACAGGCCTTGAGGATTTGCACCGCGCGGGAGGAGAAGCCGCATTGCGGGAATTGGGCCGAGCCCTTCATGAACAGCACTACCGGGTTGTCGGTCACGGTTTGCTGGATGGTTTGTTGCGCGCTCATTCAGTGGTCCTTGCTTGGATCGTCAATGTGGCTGCGGGGCCGCCTGCGGCGAAATACCCGAGCGTTTCAATGGGTTATTTTACTTTTCGGCCGCCCGCGGGTCAATTTGCTTCGCAGCGGGCGCCGCCTGCACGGCGTGCCATTGCCGCAGGAAGATGTGCACCTGGCCGTCGTAGAGCGCGCGGCGGGTAATCAGCCGCGACACATTGGACGCCAGCAGCGCGGTGGCCATCAAGGGGATGATCATCGCCGAGGAGTCGGTCATCTCCATCACGATGATGAAGCCGGTCATCGGCGCGCGGGTCATGCCGGCGAAGAAGCCCACCATGCCCAAGAGCACGATCAGGGTCTGCGGCAGAAAGGGCAGCAGATTGGCCATGTTCAGGCCGAAGCCGGCGCCCACCGCCAGCGACGGCGCGAACATGCCGCCGGGCACCGCGCTGATGAAGCTGATGAACATGCTGAGCAGTTTGAGCAGGCCGTAGCCCTGCATGCCGGCGCCGCTGCCCTCGATGATTTCGCGGGCGCGGAAATAGCCGGTGCCGAAGGTGACGCCGTCGCTGGCGATGCCGATCACCGCCAGCGCCAGGCCGCAGCCGGCGGCGAACAGCACCGGTTTTTGCAGCCGCCAGCCGTGCAGCGGGCCGGGCAGGCGCTGGGTCAGCGCCAGCATGATGCGGCAGCAGACGCCGCCGAGCAGGCCGCCGATGATGCCGCAGACCGGGATGGCCAGCCAGGACTGCTCCAGTTCCATATTCACCGACACCATGCCGAAATAGCTGTAATTGCCGAGGATGGCGGTGGCGGTCAGGCCGGAGACGATCACGGACAGCAGGATGGTGGAGCTGGCGCGCAAATCGAAGGTGCGGCCCATTTCCTCGATGGCGAACACGATGCCGGCCAGCGGCGCGTTGAAGGCGGCGGCCACGCCGGCGGCGCCGCCGGCCAGGATGAAGCTGCGCGCCGCACCCTCGTGGCGCAGCGCCGCGTGGCGGTTCAGCGAGTATTTGATGGCCGCGCCCACCTGCACGATGGGGCCTTCGTAGCCGAAGGTGGCGCCGGAGCTGATGCCGATCAGGGTCAGCAGCATTTTGCCGATGGCGGCGCGTATGGTCAGGATGCGCTCGCGCAGCGCCTGCATGCCGCCTTCCAGCGCGGCGATGGACTGCGGGATGCCGCCGCCGGCGGAGCCGGGAAAGTAATGGCGCATCAGCCAGATGGCCAGGGCGAGGCCGGCCGGAGTGATCAGCAGGCTCCAGTACGGCGAGTTGTCGTAGATACGGGTGAAGATGGCGTGCGACAGATGGCTGCCGTTGGCGAAGACGCTGGCCATCAGGCCAATCAGAATGGCGGCGGTCCAGATCGGGATGTGGCGGCGCCACAGGACTGCGGACAAGTAGAGGTAACGCAGGCGGCGCTGGACGCGGCTGCGGACTTGTCTGGCAGTGGGGGTGTCTGGCATGGAGCCGGCCTTTGCGAATGAATATGTGAGATTTTTCTAATATTCAATGGTAAGGCGTATTGCCCGGAATGACAAACCCCGGCCGCATCAAGGGCCGGGGTTTGAGCATGCTCAGGCGTTTTTTTCCAGCACCGCGGCGAAGAAGCCGTCGGTATTGTGCAACTGCGGTTTCAGTTCCAGATAATCGCCCATTTGCAGCGAGATCTTCTGCTCCGCCAGCACCTCGTCCATTTTCACCAGCTTGAACTCGGGGTGATCGGCCAGGAAGGCGGCGACGATGTCCTGATTCTCCTGCGGCAACAGGCTGCAGGTGGCGTAGACCAGGCGGCCGCCGGCGCGCACCAGGCGGGCGGCGGAGGCCAGGATGGACGCCTGTTTGGCGTTCAGCTCGGCCACGCTCTCCGGGCTCTGGCGGAATTTCAGGTCCGGATTGCGGCGCAGCGTGCCCAGGCCGGAGCAGGGCGCGTCCACCAGCACGCGGTCGGCCTTGCCGGCCAGGCGCTTGACCTTGGTGTCGTTTTCCGAGGCCAGCAGCTGCGGGTGGACGTTGGACAGGCCGGAACGCGCCTGGCGCGGTTTCAGCTTGGCCAAGCGCTTTTCCGAAACGTCGAAGGCGTACAAGCGGCCGCTGGAAGCCATCTGCGCGCCCAGCAGCAAAGTCTTGCCGCCGGCGCCGGCGCAGAAGTCGACGACCATTTCGCCGCGGCGCGCGCCGGTGATCAGGCCCAGCAGCTGGCTGCCTTCGTCCTGCACTTCGAACACGCCGGCCTTGAACAGCTCGTGCTTGGCCAGCGAGGGCTTGGTTTTGAGACGGATGCCCAGCGGAGAGTAGGGCGTGGCTTCGCACTCGAGGCCGTCGGCCTGCAGCCGGCCCAGCAATTCGTCGCGCTTCATCTTCATGGTGTTGACGCGCAGATCCAGCGGCGCGCCTTCGGCCAGGCCCTTGCCCAGCGCGATCACCTGTTCCGGCGTCTGTTCGCCCAGGCGCTCGATCACCCATTGCGGCAGCTCGGCGTCCACTTCCAGGCTGGCCGGCAGCGCCTTGCCCTTGATCTGGCCCAGCCATTCCTTTTCGCCGGCGCTGGCGGCGTCGCCCAGCTCCTTGACGTTGAGTCTGTGGATTTTCAGCAGGGCCACCAGGGCCAGCCGGCGCGGGGTGGCCTTGTCCGGCGTGATCAGCGCGCGCAGTTGCAAGAGGCGACGCAGCGCGCCGAAGGCGGTTTCGGCGATGATGTGGCGGTCGTTGGCGCCCAGTTTGCTGTGTTCGCGGAAATAGGCCGACAGCACCGCGTCGGCCGGGCGGTCGAAGCGTATCATCTGGCCGATGACGGTTTCGATATGTTTCAGTTGATGGTGATTAATAGTCATTCTTGTGTTTTCTCGTGGGTTGCGGCGGCAGCTTCCATTGCGGCGCGCCGTTCACGTCGATGCGGACGGCTCTGAGGTCGATCCGCTTGTCCTTGTCGATGCGCTTGATGCGCACCGGCAGATTGGAGAATTCCGGCGCCAGCCAGAATTCATTAATATCGCCGTCGCCCTGGGCGCGGAACACGATGACCCGGATCTTGCCGGCGCCGGTGTCGTAAACGGCTTCGCCGCTGGGGCGCATCGGGTACTCGTACACTTTTTTGCCGGTGGTGATCTGGATCGCTTCCGGTCCCAGTTCGCCGCCTTTCAGCCCCAGCTGGAAAGCCAGGCTGAATACGTCCTGCGCGCCGGGCTTCAGGTCCAGCAGCTTGTCGCCCTGGTCGCCGTAGCGCAGCTGACCCGCATTGTAGTCGAAATGCGCGGACTCTTTGGCTTGCTCGCCGCGCCAGGCCTGCAGGCTGTCCGGCCGCAACCCGTTTTTTAGCTGGAAGCCGCCCTCGGAAAGATAGCGCAGCTTCGGGCCGATAAAGGGATTGGCGCTGATGTCTAGGCGATAGCCGCCGTTGCCGCGGCTCCATTCCAGCGTGCCGGTGCCGGCCATGACCGAACCCCAGAACACTTGGTAGCCCAGTGTGGCCTGGCGCGGAAAGCCGCGCAACTTGCTCTTGGGGTGGAGGTAGCCGTCGTCGGCTGCGGCGGTTTCGGCCGCCGGCGCGCTGGCTTCGTCCTTGTCGTTCGCCGCCATATTGTCCGCGACCGGCGCCGACGAAGCGAGTTTGTTCTCCGCGTCGGGCATGGAGGCGTCGGGCTTGGCCTCCGCCAGCGGCGCGCTGCCGGCGTTCTTGTTTGGCTGCGCCTGGGCGGCCATCGGCTCCGACGCCGCCTGCGGCGCCGACGCCTCCGTCTTCTTGGCGGAGGGCTTGGGCTTGGCCGGCGCCGGTTTGGGCGCGGCCGGCCGCAATTGGGCGACCGCGCCTTGCGGCGCCGGCTTGGCCGCCGGCTCATCGGCGTCCAGCGCCTGCATCTTGACGCTGATGCTGCGCAAGTCCTGATCCGGGGGCAGTTCCAAAGCCGCTTCCGGCAGCAGGCCGGAGCCCAGCACGCCCAGATGCAGGGCGAGCGACAGGGCCAGGGCCAGCAGGATCAGGCGACGGCTTTTCATGGGTTCAGGGCGCGGGCGCCATCAGGCTGCCGGCAAGCGCGGCGCGGCTGGCGATCTTGCCGGCGACGATGTTCAGCTCGCCGGCGACGAAGCGGCGCACCGCGGCCGGGTAGAGCTGGTGTTCCAGTTGCAGCACGCGTTCGGCCAGCGTGTCGGCGCTGTCGCCGTCCAGCACTTCCACCACGCCCTGGGCGACGATGGGGCCGTGGTCCAGCTCGGCGGTGACGAAGTGCACGGTGCAGCCGGCCACCTTGCAGCCCATTTCCAGCGCGCGCTGGTGAGTGTTGAGGCCGGTGAAGGCCGGCAGCAGCGAGGGGTGCACGTTCAGCATGCGGCCTTCGTAGCGGCGGGTGAAGCCGGCGCTGAGGATGCGCATGAAGCCGGCCAGCACCACCAGGTCCGGCTGGTGGCCGTCTATCAGCTGCGCCAGCGCGGCGTCGAAGTCTTCGCGGCTGGCGAAGGCTTTATGGTCCAGCGCCGCGGTGGCGATGCCGCGCTCGGCCGCCCAGGCGAGGCCGGCGGCGTCGGGTCGGTTGGAGATCACCGTGGCGATGCGCGCGCCGGCGATCTTGGCGTCGACGATGGCCTGCATATTGGAGCCGCGGCCTGAAATCAGGATGACGATATTCTTCATGATGGAATCGACGGAGACTTTGCCAGATAGTGTTCCCAGTCGGCGGCATCGGTGATGCAGCGCAACTCTTGTTCGTGCCAGCCGCCGCCCAGGTCCAGGCAGCGATCGAGGTCGGCCAGGATGGCGGCCTCGCGATAAATGACAAACGCCGCCAGCAGGGCCAGCGGCGCCAGTAGCATCCAACGCAGCGCTTTAGGCGATCTGAGTTTGATGTTCGTCTCCATTGCGGGCGCGCACCGTGCCGATCCGGTATGCGGTCTCGCCTTCGGCCTGCAGCAGGGCGACGGCCTGTTCCGCCTGTTCCGCCGCCACGATCACCACCATGCCGATGCCGCAGTTGAAGGTCCGGTACATTTCCTGGCTATCGACCTTGCCTTCCTGTTGCAGCCACTGGAACAGCTTGGGCTGCGGCCAGGCCGCGGCGTCGATCTGGGCGACGACATGTTCCGGCAGCACGCGCGGCGTGTTCTCGGTGATGCCGCCGCCGGTGATGTGGGCCATGCCTTTGACCGGCAGCGCCTGCATCAGCTTGAGCAGAGGCTTCACATAGATGCGGGTGGGGGCGATGATGGCGTCGCGCAGGCTGCGGCCGTCCTCGAACGGCGCGTCCAGGTCCGGCTGGGCGCGGTCGATGATCTTGCGCACCAGCGAGTAGCCGTTGGAGTGCACGCCGTTGGATTTCAGGCCCAGCACCACGTCGCCCGGGGCGATGTCGCGGCCGCTGATCACGGCGCTCTTCTCCACCACGCCGACGGCGAAGCCCGCCAGATCGTATTCGCCGGTCGGGTACATGCCGGGCATTTCCGCGGTCTCGCCGCCGATCAGCGCGCAGCCGGCCTGTTCGCAACCGGCGGCGATGCCCTTGATCACGTCGGTGGCTTGGGGCACGTCCAGTTTGCCGCAGGCGAAATAGTCGAGGAAGAACAGCGGTTCCGCTCCTTGCACCAGGATGTCGTTGACGCTCATTGCCACCAGGTCGATGCCCACGGTATCGTGACGATTCCAGTCGAAGGCCAGTTTCAGCTTGGTGCCGACGCCGTCGGTGCCGGAAACCAGCACCGGCTCCTTGTATTTCTTGGAAATCTCCACCAGTGCGCCGAAACCGCCGATGCCGCCGATCACCTCCGGGCGCATGGTGCGCTTGGCATAAGGCTTGATGTTCTCGACCAGCGCGTCGCCGGCATCAATGTCGACGCCGGCATCACGGTAACTGAGGGAAGTGGTGTTCAAGGTAAACTCGCTTTCTGCAAATCTTGAAGTATTTTTACATCAAGCTTTCGCCGACGCGAAAGCAGCACATTTTAACTGAAGTCGCGATGAAACGCTCCCAAAACCGTCTGATTCCCTGGGTCATCGGCGCAACAGCCTTGCTGTTCGCCGGCTGGCTGTTGCAGCAGTTGGCGGCCGCGCTGACGCCGTTCGCGGTGGCCGCGGTGCTGGCCTATGTGCTTAATCCCGCGATGCGCTATCTGGCCGGCAAAGGCCTGCCGCGGCCGCTGGCCGCCGGCTTGGTGACGCTGGCCGGCATGGCCGCCACCTTCGCCTTGCTGCTGGTGGTGGCGCCCATGCTGTTCAAACAGACCCAGGGCCTGATAGACCGCCTGCCGGTCTTGGTGGACTTCGCCCAGGGCCGGGTGCTGCCCTGGCTGCGCGCCGAGTTCGCCATCCAGCTGGAGCTGGACGCCGCCGGCTGGAAGCGGGTGCTGGCCGCCAACGCCGGCGCTTTGAAGAGCGCGCTGTCGGCGGTGGCCCTGCGCGCCACCCAGAGCGGCGTCATGCTGGCCGGCCTGTTGTTCAATCTCTTGTTGCTGCCGGTGCTGCTGTTTTATTTCCTGCAGGACGGGCCGCGGATGGCGGCGACGCTGGCCACGCTGGTGCCGCGGCGCTGGGCGGACGAGGTGGCGGCCCTGGCGCGGGAGCT
Organism: Chromobacterium sp. S0633; assembly: GCF_024158805.1. Classification (NCBI taxonomy): domain Bacteria; kingdom Pseudomonadati; phylum Pseudomonadota; class Betaproteobacteria; order Neisseriales; family Chromobacteriaceae; genus Chromobacterium; species Chromobacterium sp. S0633. Next base: position 220,581 of record NZ_JAMZGH010000004.1, read on the forward strand.
GGATAGGGTGCTGGGCGAATTCCTGCGCGGCCAGCTGTCGGTGATGCTGATCATGGCCTTGATCTTCGCGTCCAGCCTGGCCTTGCTGGGCCTGGAGTCCGGCATCGCCATCGGTGTGGTGGCCGGCCTGCTGGTGTTCATTCCCTATCTGGGCACTTTTCTCGGTTTCGCGCTGGCGGGCCTGGCCGCCGCGCTGCAGTTCGATTCCGCCGGCGAGGTGCTGCTGGTGCTGGGCGTGTTCGGCGCCGGACAATTGCTGGAAAGCCTGCTGATCACGCCTTGGCTGGTGGGTGAGCGCATCGGCCTGTCGCCGGTGGCGGTGATCTTTTCCCTGCTCGCCTTCGGGCAGTTATTGGGCTTCGCCGGCCTGCTGCTGGCCTTGCCGATGGCGGCCGCCACCTTGGTGATCTGCCGCTTTCTGGCGCGCGCTTATTTCAACACACGCTTTTATCAGCGTAAAATCAGGAATAGACATCAAAACCTAGTTTGATCGCCTTCACTTGGACCAGTTAATACTTGATTTGACGCCCACCCCCTTGCCGGCCTTCGACAATTTCCTGGCCGAACGCAACCGCGAGGTGATTACCGCGCTGACGGCCGAGGCCGGCGAGCGCTTCATCTATCTGTGGGGCGAGCCCGGCTGCGGCAAGACGCATCTGTTGCAGGCCTGGATCGCCCACGCCGAGCGGCTGGGGCGCGCCTCCATCTATCTGGACGGCAAGACCGAGCATCTGCCGGACTTCGCGCGCGAAGCCAGCTTCATCGCCGTCGACCATGTCGACGACCTGGCGCCGGACGACCAGATCACTCTGTTTTCCTTCTACAACTCGCTGAAAGAGAGCGGGGAGTCGCGGCTGTTGATGGCCGGCCGCCAGCCGCCGATGGCCTTGGCGGTGCGCGACGATCTGCGCACCCGCCTGGGCTGGGGCCTGGTGTTCGAAGTCAAGGCGCTGTCGGACGAGGACAAGCTGGCCGCCTTGCGCAGCCACGCCGCCAGCCGCCAGCTGTCGATTCCGGACGATGTCTACCGCTACCTGCTGACCCATTGGCGGCGCGACTTGTCCAGCCTGATCGGCATGATTGACATATTGGACCGCTATTCTCTGGCCATGAGGCGGCCGATCACCGTGCCGCTGGTGAAAAACGTTTTGCAAACCGCAAGCCCGGAACCATGACCGACACTTCTGCATTGCGCAATCTGGCGCTGTTCGACCTAGACCACACCCTGATCGCCGGCGATTCCGATTTCGAATGGCCGCGCTTCCTAATCCAGCGCGGCATTCTGGAGCAGGCGCATTACGACGAGCGCAACAATTATTTCTACCGGCAGTATCAGCAGGGCACGCTGGACATCCACGAATACCTGGTGTTCGCGCTGGAGCCCTTGAAGCGTTTCTGCCGCGCCGAACTGGACGCCTTGCACGCCGACTACCTGGAACAGCACATCAAGCCCATCATCACCCGCAAGGCGCGCGATTTGCTGGCCGCGCACGCGGCCCAGGGCGACGAGATCATCATCATCACCGCCACCAACCGCTTCATTACCGGGCCTATCGCCCGCGAGCTGGGCGTGGAGCATCTGATCGCCATCGAGCTGGAGGAAGACGAGCAGGGCCGCTTCACCGGCCGCGTCAGCGGCGTGCCCAGCTTTCAGCAGGGCAAGATCACCCGTTTGCAGCAGTGGCTGGACGAGCGCGGCCTGAGCATGGACAGCTACGGCCAGAGCTTTTTCTACAGCGATTCGCACAATGACCTGCCCTTGCTGAAGCTGGTGGACCATCCGGTGGCGGTGGACCCGGACGACACCCTGCGCGCCCACGCCGAGCAAGAGGGCTGGCGGGTGATTTCGCTGCGCGATTGAGGCGCGGCAATTATCCACAGCGGCGGCTGAATAACCTTGTGGATAACTGTGTGGATCGCTTGCCGGGGCTTGGCTTTTGCTGGCAAAGGTTAAAAAAGCGGCAGCCTCCAATCATGGCGCGGATCTTGATAGTCTGGGTTGAAAGCCTTGCCTGGCGCGGCTTTCGCCGGCTTGAGTTTCGAGCGGCGCCGATGAAATGGAGCCGGCATTCGAAAGCCTTTATAAAAGATGGGTTTAGACGGCTTTGTTGACAACTCTGCGTAGTTTTCGCCGCTAAGCGCCTGTTTGAGGGCGCGGCGGCGGCGGCGCGCAGCGGAGCCGGTTGCTGAACCGGCATGGATGCCGCTAAAGTTCAGCGTTTGCAATCGTTTTTCGGAGAACCTCCTCGTGTGGTCAATCATTGAAGCGGCCGGCTGGCCGATCTGGACCATCATCGCCGCCTCGGTCGTGTCGCTGGCGATTATCTTTGAACGCCTGTTCAGCCTGAGGAAGAGCAGCGTGGCGCCGGAGGGCCTGCTGGGGCAGGCTTTGCAGGAGTACCGCCGCGCCGGCGCCAGCGAGGAGCTGTTGCGCAAGCTGCAGGAGCATTCGCCGCTGGGCCGCCTGTTCTGCGCCGGCCTGCGCAATGTCGGCGGCAATCGCGAAGTGATGAAGGAAGCGATCGAGGACGAGGGCCGCGTGGTGGCGCATCAACTGGAGCGCTTGCTGACCACGCTGGGCACCATCGCCGCGATGGCGCCCTTGCTGGGCCTGCTGGGCACGGTGATCGGCATGATCGAGATCTTCGGTTCGCAGTCGCCGGCGGGCAACAACCCGCAAGCATTGGCGCACGGCATTTCCATCGCGCTGTACAACACCGCCTTCGGCCTGATCGTCGCCATTCCCAGCATGATGTTCTATCGCCATTTCCGCTCCAAGGTGGACGGTCTGCTGGTGGAGATGGAGTCCCAAGCGGTCAAGCTGGTGGAAGTGCTGCACGGCGAGCGTAAAAACGGGGGTTGAGCATGAATTTCCGCCGAGGCCGCAGCCGCGAAGAGCCCGAGATCAACTTCATTCCCCTGATCGACGTGCTGCTGGTGATCCTGATCTTCCTGATGGTCACCACCACTTATTCCAAGTTCGCCGAACTCAAGATCAATCTGCCGGCCGCCCAGGGCGAGCAGGCCAAGACCAAGTCGTCGGAAATCACCGTGGCGGTGGCCGCCAACGGCGAAATGGCGGTGGGCGAGGCCAAGCTGGCCGCCGGCGACAAGGCGGCGCTGTTGAGCAAGCTGAAGGACGACGCCGCGGGCAAGAGCGATGTGATCGTCATCGTCAACGCCGACGCCAAAGCCACCCACCAATCGGTGGTGACGGTGATGGAGGCGGCGCGCGAGGCCGGTCTGAACCAGTTGACCTTCGCCACCCGTTCGCAATAGCCGCATGCATTGGATAGAACGGCAATGGTATCGGCCGCGCTGGTGGCTGACGGCCCTTCTGGCTCCGCTGGAAGGGCTGTTTGCCCTGTCGGCGGCGGCCAGGCGGCTGGCTTACCGCCGCGGCTGGCTGCGCGCGGAGCGCCTGGCCGCGCCGGTGGCGGTGATAGGCAACATCAATGTGGGCGGCGTCGGCAAGACGCCGCTGACCCTGGCCCTGTTGCGCGATTTGCAACAAGGCGGCGTCAAGGCGGGGGTGATCAGCCGCGGTTACGGCGGCAGCCACCGCCAGCCCACGCTGGTGCGGCCGGACAGTTCGCCGGAGGAAGTGGGCGACGAGCCGCTCTTGCTGGCCGCCGGCGGCGCGCCGGTGGTGGTGGGGCGCGACCGGGTCGCCGCCGGCCGTCATCTGCTGGCGCTGCATCCCGATTTGGAATTGATACTGACCGACGACGGTCTGCAGCATTACCGCTTAAGCCGCGATCTGGAGATCGTGGTGCTGGACGGCGCGCGCGGCGGCGGCAACGGGCGGCTGCTGCCGGCCGGTCCGCTGCGCGAGCCGTGGTCTAGGCTGCGCTCCGTCGGCGCGGTGGTGATCAATGGCGGGGACGCCGCCGGCCTGGCCTTGCCGGCCGGGCCGCGGCGTTTTGCCATGCGTTTGCGTCCGGCCGCGCTGCAGCGGTTGGACCGGCCCGAGGAGACGCGGGCGGCGGCGGATTTCGCCGGGCTGAGGCTGGCGGCGATGGCCGGCATCGGCCACCCGCAGCGCTTCTTCGACACGCTGGCCGGCCTGGGCCTGCGGCCTGAGCTTTGCCTGGCCTGGCCCGACCATCATCAATTCGCCGCGGCGGACCTGCCGGCCGACATGGACGCGGTGATCGTCACCAGCAAGGACGCGGTCAAGCTGCGGCGGGTGATTCATGATGCAGCGCAGCGTGCTAGACTATGGGTTTTGCCGGTTCAGGCGGAGTTGGAGCCTGATCTGAGCGCTTGGATTCTGGATCGACTGAAGATAAAACATGGATGCTAAATTCCTGGATATTCTGGTGTGCCCGCTGTGCAAGGGCCCGCTGGTTTTCGACAAGGCCAAGCAGGAACTGGTCTGCAAGGGCGACCGACTGGCTTACCCGATCAAGGACGGCATCCCGATGATGCTGGAAGCCGAAGCCCGCGAGCTGGCGCCGGAAGAAGAAATAAAATGAGCCGCGGCTTTTGCGTGGTGATCCCGGCGCGTCTGGCGTCCAGCCGCTTGCCGGGCAAGCCGCTGGCCGATCTCGCCGGCAAGCCCATGGTGGCGCGGGTCGCCGAGCAGGCGGCCAAGAGCGGCGCGACGCGGGTGATCGTGGCCACCGACCACGCCGATGTGCTGGACGCCTGTCGCGCTCACGGCGTCGAGGCGTTGATGACGCGCGCCGACCACGCCAGCGGCACGGACCGGCTGGCCGAAGTGGCGCAGGCCTTGAACCTGGCCGACGATGAGATCGTGGTCAATGTCCAGGGCGACGAGCCGCTGATCGATCCGGCGCTGATCGATCAGCTGGCGGCGCTCCTGGCCGCCGGCGACGCGCCGGTGGCGACGCTGGCGCATCCGTTTCACGCCGCCGCCGACATGTTCAATCCCAATGTGGTCAAGACGGTGCTGGACCACGCCGGCCGCGCATTGTATTTCAGCCGCGCGCCGATTCCCTATGCCCGCGACGCCTTCGCACAGGATGCGAGCGCGCTGCCCGCGGACCTACCGGTGCTGCGGCATATCGGCATGTACGCCTATCAGGCGGGTTTTCTGAAGACCTATAACCGTTTGGAACCGGCGCCGCTGGAGCGTTTCGAAGCGCTGGAGCAGTTGCGGGTGTTGTGGCACGGCTTCGCCATCAAGGTGGCGGTGGTCGAGTCCGCGCCGCCGGCCGGCGTGGACACGCCGGAGGACCTGGAGCGGGTGCGCCGCTTGCTGGGCGCCGGACGGAACTCATAAGCCGGGCCGCGTCGGCGCGGCCCGGATTTCGATATCAAATCATCTTATTCAAATTGACGGAGCGATCTTCATGCGACTGATCCTGTTGGGGGCGCCTGGCGCCGGCAAAGGCACCCAGGCCAATTTCATCAAGGAAAAATTCGGCATCCCGCAAATCTCCACCGGCGACATGCTGCGCGCCGCGGTCAAGGCCGGCACGCCGCTGGGCCTGGAAGCCAAGGCGATCATGGACGCCGGCGGCCTGGTGCGCGACGACATCATCATCGGCCTGGTCAAGGAGCGCATCGCCGACGCGGATTGCGCCAACGGTTTCCTGTTCGACGGCTTCCCGCGCACCATTCCGCAAGCCGAGGCGATGATCGCCGCCGGCGTGGACATCGATTACGTGGTGGAGATCGACGTGCCGGACGCGGCCATCGTCGAGCGCATGGCCGGCCGCCGCGTGCATATGGCCTCCGGCCGCACCTACCACATCAGCTTCAACCCGCCCAAAGTGGCCGGCAAGGACGATGTGACCGGCGAAGAGCTGGTCCAGCGCGACGACGACCGCGAAGAAACCGTGAAGAAGCGTTTGTCGGTTTACCACGAACAGACCGCGGTGCTGGTGGGCTTCTACGGCGAGCGCGCCGCCAGCGGCGACGCCAAGGCGCCGAAATACGTCAAGATCGACGGCACCCGCGCGGTGGAAGTGGTGCGAGACGAGGTGCTGAAGGCGCTGGGCGCCTGAGAACCTGTTCCGGGTTCTCCAAGAAGACAAGCGGGCCTTATGGCCCGCTTTTCTTTTGACGTGTAGAGAAAGGGCTGGCGCGGCGGCGGCAACAGGCGGACAATTGAACCCGGAGCCCGCGAGCGGCTCCAAAAGTTTTTGTGCGTCAAGCCGGCGCGATGCCGGCGCAAGGATAATACCTATGTATCACGGGGAACGTTTCAACGGGATTTCCCATTTGATCGGCACTTTGCTGGCCATTACCGGCCTGGTGGTGCTGGTGACCATGGCCGCGCGCGAGGGCGACCCCTGGAAGGTGGTCAGTTTCAGCCTGTACGGCGCCACGCTGGTGGCCTTGTATCTGATTTCCACGCTGTATCACAGCTTCCGCGGCCGCGCCAAGGCGGTGCTGCAGAAGTGCGACCATTCGGCGATCTATCTGCTGATCGCCGGCAGCTACACGCCGTTCGCGTTGGTGACTTTGCGCGGCGCCTGGGGCTGGAGCCTGTTCGGCGTCAGCTGGGGCCTGGCCGTGTTCGGCATCATCCAGGAACTGACCCTGGGGCGGCGCACCCGTTTGCTGTCGATGATTCTCTATGTGGTGATGGGCTGGCTGGTGCTGGTGGCCTTGCCGCCCTTGATCGAGTCCTTGCCCAGCGGCGGCCTGTTCTGGCTGGCCTTGGGCGGGATTCTGTACAGCGTCGGCATCTATTGGTTTCTCAACGACGAGAAAATCCGCCACGGCCACGGCATCTGGCATTTGTTCGTGCTGGGCGGCAGCGTCTGCCAGTTTGTCAGCGTGTTGTTCTACGTGGCCTGAGCCGAGGCTTGAAGTCCTCCGCGCCGCGGCGGGACGAAGAAGAAGGGCGAAACCAGCGCAAACGCTGCTTTCGCCCTGTTTTATTGAGGCGTGGACGCTGGCGCTCGCTCAGGCGTCCGGCAAGTCCTGCAGCCGGCGCTCCTTGACCAGGGTTTCCAGCGCGCGCACCACTTCGGGATCGAACTGGCTGCCGGAGCGGCCGGAAATGTATTCCATGGTGTCGTGCAGCGTCCACGGCTCCTTGTAGGGCCGTTTGTTGAGCAGGGCGTCGAATACGTCCACCACCGCGACGATGCGCGCCGACAGCGGGATTTCGTGCGCTTTCTGCTTCCTGGGGTAGCCGTTGCCGTCGAAGTGCTTGTGGTGGCCGCCGGCGATTTCCGAGCCCAGGGACAGATAACTCATCCCCTCCACCATGCTGGCCGATCTGGCCAGAATCTGCGCGCCTATGGTGGCGTGCTGCTCCATGATCACCCGCTCGTCCGGGTCCAGCTTGCCCGGCTTGAACAGGATGTGGTCCGGCGTACCCACCTTGCCGACATCGTGCAGGATGCTGGCCATGCCCACCATGTCCATGAATTCCTTGCCCATCAGTTCCGGATAAGCGCCGTTGTCCCGCATCTGCCCGGCGATGGCGTCGGTCAGCCGCTGCACGCGCAGCACGTGATTGCCGGTGTCGGTGTCGCGGAATTCCGCCAGATCCGCCAGCGCCACCACCGTGGCCTCCTGCGCGCTGCGCAGCTGGCTGTAGAGGTAGAGATTGTCGTAAGCGGCGGAAATGCGTTGGCAGAACACGTCGAGCAGGTCGCGCTCCACTTCTTCCAGCGGCCATTGCGGGGTGAAGTGGATGATGAACTCGCGGCCGTTGCGCGAGGTGATGTAGAGCACGTCGTAGGGGTGTTGGTAGATGCTGCGCTTCTCGGCGAAGGAACGCAGGATCACCTGCTCCAGCTCGGGGAAGGGGCTCAGGTCGCCGCTTTGCCCCAGCGGTTCGTAATTGCCGGAGGCGGCCAGGATTTCCAGTTCCGGCCGGCCGTTGCTGCTGTCGTTGCGCACGCAGAGGATGCCGTCGCTGCCGATGTCCAGCAGCGCGCTGATCTGGCGCAGCACGCCGGAGGCGAACTCGCGCAGCGAATACAGCTGGTACAGGTCGGACGCGCTTTCCAGGATCTTGGACAGGCCTTGGCGGTTTTTCTCCAGCGACAGCAGGTTTTCGTAGGCGCGCAGCGAGGAGATGATGGTGGTGAACAGCTTTTGCACCGTCAGCTCGGTCTTGGTCTTGTAGTCGTTGATATCGTAGTTGAGGATGACTTCCTGCTCCGGCGCCTGTCCGGGCTGGCCGGTGCGCAGCACGATGCGCACCAGGCCGTTCTTCAGGTCCTGGCGGATCTGGTGCACCAGCTTCAGGCCGGCGTCCTCGCTCTCCATTACCACGTCCAGCATGATCAGCGCGATGTCCGGATGCTGGCGCACCACTTCGTAGGCTTCCTTGCCGGAGTGGGCGCTGAGCAGTTCCAGCGGCCGTTCTTTGTAGCGGATGTTGCGCAGCGCGATGCGGGTGGCGGTGTGCACGTCCTTCTCATCGTCGACGATCAGGATTTTCCACGGGTGGCGGCCGTCGCCGGCGGCGGAGGCTGGGGAAGACGCAGACGGAGCGTCATCATCGTCCAGCAGCCAGTCGTCTTCCTGGTTGGTGATGTCGCTCATGCTATGTTCTCCTTGCTCTGGTTGACCGGGGCGGAGCAGGGCATGGTGATGGTGAAGGTGGTGCCTTTATTCACTTCGCTATGCACCTCGATCGACCCGCCCAGGCGTTGCCGTACGATGTTGTAGACGATGTTGAGCCCAAGACCGCTGCCGCCGCTGCCGCGGCGGGTGGTGAAGAAGGGGTCGAACACGCGGCTCAGGTTTTCCGGCGGAATGCCCTTGCCGTCGTCGCTGAGCGTCAGCGTGATGTAATGCGGATTGTTGCGCCTGGCCTCGATCAGGATTTTGCCGCTGCTGCGGTTTTCAAAGCCGTGCACCAGGGAGTTGACCATCAGATTGGTGACCACCTGGGCGAAGGAGCCCGGATAGCTGTCCAGCAGGATGTCTTCCTCGCACTGCACGCTGATGGTGGTGTTGGCGTGCTTGAAGCGCGGCTTCAGGCTGGTGATCACCTCGTTCAGATAATCCTGCAACTGGAAGCTGCGCCTCGCCTCGCTGGTCTGATCCACCGCCACCTGCTTGAAGCTGTGGATCAGGTTGGCCGCGCGCTCGGCGTTGGAGAGGATCAGATCGCTGCATTCCTTGGCGGTGTCCAGATAAGCCTGGAAGTCGCTTTTCTTGACGGTGCCGCCGTCCACCTTTTCTATGATGTGGCTGGTGGCGGTGCCCAGGTGGGAGGCGGTGGTCAGGGTGATGCCCACCGGGGTGTTGATCTCGTGGGCGACGCCGGCCACCAGGCTGCCCAGCGAGGCCATCTTCTCGGTTTCCACCAGGGTTTGCTGCGCTTCCATCAACTGGCGGTAAGCTTCTTCCGCGCGGTCGCGCTCGGCGCGGGCCACCGCTTCGGCCTCGGTGCGCTTGGCCAGATCGCCGGCGGTGCGAGCCACGATGCGGTTGAAGCCGTTGACGATGCCGCCGATCTCGTCGTCGGCGACGTGGGTGACTTGGGCGCCGCTGGCGTCCGGCGCGCGGATGGCGGTGTTCAAGGCCTGCTGCAGCCGCGCTAGCGGCTGGAACAGGAAGCGTTGCAGATTGAAGGACATGATCATGAAGATCATCACGTCCAGCAGCAGGATCTGGGCGGACAGTTCGATCAACTGGTCGCGCTGATGTTTGGCCAGCGCCTGGCGCGACAGATAGACGGTGGCGTTGCCCAAGTGCTCCTTGCCCTGGTAGACGATGGGAATGTTGAGCATGTCGTCGGAACGCGGCTCCTCCGACGGCGGCATGTCGCGGATGCTGCCGTCGCTGTCATGGCTGCGGCCCAGGCTGAGCCCGGATTCCCCCTTGACGCTGATGGCGATGATGGACGGCCAGCTCAGCTCGCTGTCCAGCGTCAGCCTGACGTTTTCATCGTCCAGCTGCCAGACGCTGTGCGGCAGCGACATCGCCAGGCGGGCTTTGACCGCGGCGCGTTGGGATTGGTAATCGGCCTCATTGCGTTCCTGGTTGTGCAAATAGGAAAACAGGCCCGTCGTCCCCAGAATGGCGGTGATCCAGGCCATCAACCAGAACATCAATTTGGTTTTTATGCTTTTCATTATGTTCACAGTTCCAAGTGCCCACACTGAATCCTAGGCAGTTCTGGCGCGAATACCAAATCCGGATGCGCGCGGAGCTAGCCGCCGCCGTCGGCGCTCAGCGCCGCAGCGGGCTTGGCGCGCGGGGCCAGTTTTTGCAGCGCCAGCCCGCTCAGGATTAGGCCCAGACCGACCAGGGTGGAGGGCAGGATGGCCTCTCCGATCAGGAAATGAATCAGCGCCAGCGACAGCAGCGGCGACAGGAAAATCAGGTTGGCGATGCGGGCGGTGCTCGGCGTCAGCTTCATCGCCGTCAGCCACAGAACAAAGGTGAAGCCCATCTCGAAGGCGCCGACATAGGCGGCGCCGGCCAGGCCCTGCCAGGCCACCGGGCCCAGCTGTCCGGTATAGGCGCACCAGGCCAGGCTCAGCGGCAGCGAGAAGGCGAAATTGAGCGTCAGGCCTATCACCGGCTCGCGCGCGTCGCGGGCGTTGAAAATCCAGTAGCCGGCCCACAGCAGGGTGGAGGCCAGCGCCAGCGCCACGCCCAGCGAGTCGGAAAAGCGCAGTTCCAGCACCTGGCCGCGGGTGCCGATTACCAGCACGCCCAGATAGCAGACCAGCGCGGCGGCGATGTCGCGGCGCTGCAGCTTTTGTTTGAGCAGCGGCACCGCCAGCAAGCTCATGGTCAAGGCCCAGGTGTAGTTGATGGCCTGGGCTTCCTGCGCGGGCAGCAGCGCATAGGCCTGGAACAGAATCAGATAATACAGCGCCGGATTGACGGCGCCGAAGATCAGCGAGGCGCGCCAGTGGCGGCGCAGGGCCGGGGCGAGCTCCGGCAGCCTGCCCTGGACGGCGAGCAAGCCCAGCAGGCAGAAGAGAGAGGCGGCGCTGGCATAGAGCACCAGCTGGGCCGGGCTGAGGTGGGCGAGACTGATCTTGAAGGCGCTGGCCACCGTGGACCAGGCCAGGACGGCGGCGAGTCCGTAGGCGTAAGCTTTAGATTGTGACTGCAAGGTAATCCCCAGGGTGACGGATGAGGGGCCGCGGGACGGCCATGCCGCCGGCCCGCGCGCCGATGACCCATTCTAATGCAAATGGATTTCCCCGGGGGCTTGCAGGGTCTTGGATCTAGGTGGCCTGTTCCTGCGCGCGTTCCTGGATCAGGCGGTTCAGCATCAGGCTGGCGCGCCAGGCGGTGTCGGAGGCGGACAGGCCGATGGGGCCGCCGGTTTCCATTTCGAAATCGTCGCCGGCCAGGCCATGGATGTGCACGGCCAGGCTGGCGGCTTCGAACGGCTCCATGCGCTGGGCCAGCAGCGCGGCGATGATGCCGGTCAGGACGTCGCCCTGGCCGGCCACTGCCAGCGCCGGGCCGCCGCTGGTGTTCAGATGGTAGAAGCCGTCCGGGCCGACGATCAGGCTGCCGGCGCCCTTGAGCACCACCACGCAGTTGAAGTGGTTGGCCAGCCGGCGCGCGGCCATCAGCCTGTCCTTTTGCACCGTCTCGGTGCTTTGTCCCAGCAGGCGCGCGGCTTCCGCCGGATGCGGGGTCAGCACGGTGCCGGCCTGGCGTTTGGCGATCAGGGCGGCGGCGGCGTGGTCGTTGGCCAGCAGGTTCAGCGCGTCGGCGTCCAATACCAGCGCCTGCGGCAGCTGGATGACTTGGTCCAGCAGGCGGCCGGCCCGTTCTTGCTGGCCCAGGCCGGGGCCGACGGCCAGCACGTCGGCGTCGGGCAGGCCGGCCGCTTCGTCCAGCGCGGAAATCATCAGCTCCGGCACCACCGGGTCCACCGGCAGCCGGTCGTCCAGCGGGCAGACATGGACTTTGCCGGCGCCGCAGGCCAAGGCGCTGCGCCCGGCCAGCAGCGCCGCGCCCAGCATGCCCGGCGCGCCGCCTATTACGCAGACGGTGCCGAACAGGCCCTTGTGGCTGTTGCGCGGCCGCAGCAGCGCGCGGACGTCCGGCTGGTTGATGCTGCCGTCCGCCGCGGGGATCAGCCTGGGCGGGCAGTCCAGCAGTTCCAGTTCCACATTGCCGGCCAGATCGGCGCCGGAGGCGCTGAACAGGCCGGGCTTCTGGCACAAAAAGGTCAGGGTGTGGCTGGCCTGGATCGCGGTGTTGGCCGGCACGCCGGTATAGGCGTCCAGGCCGCTGGGGCAGTCCAGCGCCAGGATGGGGCTGCCCAGCTGGTTGATGCGGTCGATCAGCGTGGTCCATTCCAGGTCGAAGTCCCGGCTCAGGCCCACGCCGAACAGGCCGTCTATGACCAGTTGCGGCGCGCGGTAGTCGCGCGGCAGATCGAACATCACATGGCCCTGGGCCTGCTCCAGCTCATGCAGGGCTTCCGAGGTGGCGGGGCTGGTGGGCTGGGTGGGCACCAGCACGTCGACGCGGAAACGACGGCGCATCAGTTCCAGCGCCGCGTACAGCGCGTCGCCGCCGTTATTGCCGGGGCCGGCACAGATCAACAGCCGGGACGCGCTGGGCAGGTGGTGGCTGACCCAGTCCGCGGTGGCCATCGCCGCGCGCTGCATCAGGTTGTAGCCGGCGTCGGTGGCTTGGCGCTCCAGTTGGCGCAAGGCGTCCAGGCTGAGAATGCTTTGGTCTTGTGTCGGCATCCCAAGGTTCCTCTTTGACCGGGCCGCAAGCGGCGCGGCGGCTGGCTAGGGGGCCGCGGGGCGGTCCGGGGCGGGCTCGCCCCAGCGCGGCGTCAATTGATTGTCGATGCGGAGCTGATCCAGAATTCGCGCCACCACGAAGTCGATCATATCGTCCACGGTCTTGGGATGAGTATAGAACCCCGGAGACGGCGGCAGGATGACAACGCCGAGACGAGCCAGCTTGAGCATGTTTTCCAGATGGATGGCGGAGAACGGCGCCTCGCGCGGCACCAGCACCAGCTTGCGCTGTTCCTTGATGTTGACGTCGGCGGCGCGTTCGATCAGATTGTCGCTGCTGCCCTGGGCGATGGCGGCCAGCGTGCCCATAGAGCACGGACAGACCACCATGGCGTCGGCCGGGTTGGAGCCTGAGGCCACCGGCGCGAACCACTCTTCGCGGCCGAAGACCGCCAGCTGGCCGTCGCGCGCGCCGCTGCGTTGCATCAGCCATTGCCGGGCTTCGGCCGGGCGCGAGGGCAGGGTCAGGTCCATTTCCTGTTTGGCCACCACTTGCGCGGCCTGCGAATACAGCACCCAGACGCGGACGCCGGCGGCGATCAGGCAATCGATCAGCCGCAGGCCGTAGGGTAGTCCGGAGGCGCCGGTCAGGGCGACGGTGACGGTTTGGATCGGGCGCATGAATGTCTCCTGTAGGCGGGCGGCCCGAATGCGTTCAGTTCTGGCGGTAGAGCTGGCGATGGCGCACCAGCACCTGCTCGGCGGCGAACAGGCGGGCAAGACGTTCCGTGATGTAGACCGAGCGGTGCTGACCGCCGGTACAGCCGACGGCGACGGTCAGATAGCTGCGGTTTTCCATGCTGAAACAGGGCAGCCATTTGCTGACCAGCTGCTGGATGTCGTCCACCATCTGCTGCACTTCCGGCGTTTGCTGGAAGAAGTCGATGATGGGCTGGTCGCGGCCGGTGAAGGGGCGCAGCTGCGGGTCGTAATAGGGATTGGGCAGGCAGCGGACGTCGAAAACGAAGTCGGCGTCCCGCGGCAGGCCGTGCTTGAAGCCGAAGGATTCGAAGATCAGGGTCAGCCGGCTGCTGTCGGCGTCCACCAGCTCGCGCACCCAGCTGCGCAGCGCGTTGGCGGACAGCTCGCTGGTGTCGATGCGGGTGCCCAGCTCCATGATCTCGGCCAGCATGTCCTGTTCCAGCAGAATGCTTTCCTCCACCGTGACGTCGGCGCCGGACAGCGGGTGGCGGCGGCGGGTTTCGGAGAAGCGCTTGACCAGGGTGGCGGGCGTGGCTTCCAGGAACAGCAGGCGCACGTCCACATGTTGGGCCCGCAGCTTTTCCATTTCCGCCGGCAAGGCGCCCAGCGACGGGCCGGAGCGGGTGTCCACGCTGATGGCGATCTGTTCGTAGCCGTAGTCAGCGTACAGCGACATCGCCTCGTGCAGCATGGTGGCCGGCAGATTGTCCACGCAGTAGAAGCCGGCGTCTTCCAGCGCGCGCAGCGCCACCGACTTGCCGGAACCGGACAGGCCGCTAATCAATATCAGGCGCATTTTCCTGGTCTCTGAGGAAGTTGGTGTGGCGTTCGATGAATTCGCGGGTGCTGTCTATGCCGCGCAGCTGCAGGATGTAGTTGCGCACCGCGGCCTCCACCAGCACCGCCAGGTTGCGGCCGGCGGCCACCGGCAGCACCACTTTGCGGATGGTGACGCCGATGATGTCCTGGGTTTCCGACTGGATGTTGAGGCGGTCCAGCGCCTGCATCGCCTGGTCGTTGGCCTTGACCAGGTGGATGATCAGCCGCAGCACCTTCTTCGGCCGCACGGCGGTTTCGCCGAAGATGGTGCGGATGTTGAGGATGCCCAGGCCGCGCACTTCCAGGAAGTCGCGCAGCAAGGGCGGGCAGCGGCCTTCCAGCGTGTCGGGGCCGATGCGGTACAGCTCCACCGCGTCGTCGGCCACCATGCCGTGGCCGCGGGAAATCAGTTCCAGCGCCAGCTCGCTCTTGCCCATCGCCGAATCGCCCATGATCAGCACGCCGATCTCGAACACGTCGAGGAAGACGCCGTGCAGCACGGTGGACACCGCCAGCGCCCGCGCCAGATAGATGCGCAGCACATCCATCAGGTAGGGGCTTTCCAGCTTGGTGGTCATCAGCGGGACGTTGTGGGTGTGGCAGTAGTCGCGCAGCAGCTTGGGCACCGGCTGGTCGTTGGCCACCATCACCACCGACATGCTCTTGTGGAACAGCTGGTCCAGCGCGGTCTTGGCGGCGGACTGCTCCAGCCGGTTCAGGTAGTCCACCTCGGCGAGACCCAGCACCTGGACCCGGTTGGGGTGGATGAAATTGAGGTGGCCGACCAGCGCCTGCGTGGGGCGCTGTTCGTCGTTGCCTATCATATTGTCGGCGCCGCCGGTGCCTGCGACCCAGGTCAGGTTGAGCTTCTGCTGGTTTTCCTGGTACAGCCGGCGGACGCTGATGCTAGGCATTGGGCACCCAATTATTGAGCAGCTGATAGAGCTCGTCGCGCAGGGGGATGCCCAGCATCTGCTCGCGCATCTGGCGGCTGGAGAACAGCTGCGCCAGTTCGGACAGCACTTGCAGGTGCAGGTCCGTGGCCTGTTCCGGCACCAGCAGCACGAACAGGCACTGCACCGGCTTGCCGTCGGGCGCGTCGAAGGGAATCGGGGTCTTCAGACGGATGAACACGCCCATCGCGTCCTTGAGGCCGCGCGCGCGGCCGTGCGGAATCGCCACTCCCTGGCCAAGGCCGGTGGAGCCGAGCTTTTCGCGGGCGAACAGGCAATCGAAGATTTCGCTGCGCGCGATGCCCCGGGTATTTTCAACCAAGAGGCCGACTTGCTCGAACACGCGCTTCTTGCTGGCGACGTCCAGATCCAGCAGGACGTGTTCGGGTGTCAGGATTTTGCCGATGAGGTTCATATTGGATTATGCATGCGGCTGAGAAAAACCCGGCAATTCTACGTTGCCTTGATAGTACTGAAAACGGGCAAGTGCAAAGAAAAGCGGGAACCCGCAGGCCCCCGCCTTCCAATTCAAGGGATTACAGGCTGGCTTCAGGCGCCGGAGCACGGTGTTCAGACTGCTTTTCCTTGTGTTTCAGCACTTGACGGTCCAGCTTGTCGATCAGCAGATCGATGGCGGCGTACATATCGGATTCGGTGGCTTCCACGTGGATGTCCTTGCCGGACAGATGCACGTTGACTTCGGCCTTTTGCACCAGTTTATCAACAGACAGAGTAACGGAAATGTCGATCACATGGTCGACATGTCGAGTAACGCGCTCCATTTTGGTTTCAACGTATTCGCGCAGGGCGGGAGTTACTTCCAGATGCAGTCCAGTTACTTTGAGGTTCATACCCTAGCTCCTTCTGGTGTTGACAGTCCGGTCGGGTCGGCCGGATCGCTGTATTCCGCCGCCTGGGTCACAGCGTCTTGCGCTGGTTGACCGGCGGTATCTGCATGGCTTCACGATACTTGGCTATCGTGCGTCTGGCAACTTGTATTCCCTGTTTGGCCAGCGCTTCGACCAGGGCGCTGTCGGACAGCGGTTTGCTCGGCGATTCGGCGTCGATCAGGCTGCGGATGTGGGCCTTGATCGCGGTGGCGGAGCACTCGCCGCCGCTGTCGGTTTCCAGCGCGCTGCCGAAGAAATACTTGAGCTCGAACAGGCCGCGCGGGCAGAGCAGGTATTTCTGGGTGGTGACCCGGGACACCGTGGATTCATGCAGGCCCAGCTCGTCCGCGATGTCGCGCAGAATCAGCGGGCGCATGGCCACTTCGCCGTGTTCAAAGAACGATTGCTGCCGTTCAACGATAGCTTCCGCCACTTTCAGGATAGTGTCAAATCGCTGCTGGATGTTCTTCACCAGCCATTTGGCCTCCTGCAGCCGCGAGGACATTTCGCCGTTGCCGCCGCGGTTTTCCGCCAGCAGCCGCGCGTACATCTGGTTGACGCGCAAGCGAGGCACGGCGCCGCCGTTGAGGGCGGCCACCCAGCGTCCCTTGCGTTTTCTGACCGAGACGTCGGGGATCACGTACTGGGTGTCGCTGGCGCCGAAACCGGCGGTGGGGCGGGGGTTGAGGCGGGCGATCAGCGCCTGGGCGGCGCGCAGCGCGGCGTCGTCCACGCCCAGCTGTTTTTTCAGCCGGGTGTAGTCGCGGTTGCCCAGCAAGGCCAGGTGGTCGCGGACGATGGCCAGCGCCAGGCCGCGCTGCGGCTCGTCCGGGTCCAGCCGCTGCAATTGCAGCGCCAGCGCTTCCGGCAGCGAACGCGCGCCGACGCCGGGCGGGTCGAACTGCTGCAGCAGGCGCAGGCCTATCATCAGTTCGTCGGCCTCGATTTCCAGTTCCAGCGGCAGGTGGCTGGCGATGTCTTCCAGCGTCTGGCCCAGATAGCCGTCGTCGTCCAGCTCTTCAATCAGCAGCTGGACGATGGCCTGATCGCGCGTAGGCAGCGCCACTTCGCCCAACTGCGCCAGCAGGTGCTCGCGCAGGCTGATAGGACAGGGCACGTTCAGCATCGGGTCCAGCTCGTCGTCGCCGTCGCCGCGGCGTCCGCCGCTGCCCCAGTCGCTCAGTTCGCCGGTCTCTGCGCCGCGTTCGCCGTCGTCGCCGGAGGCGTCGTCGCGGCTTTCCGCCGGGGCCTCCGGTTCCTGGGCGGCGGCGTCCGGCGCTTCGCCCTGCGGCGCTTCGTCGCCGCGCTCCAGCAAGGGATTGTCCAGCAAGAAGCGCTCGACTTCGGTCTGCAGGTCGAGGGTGGACATCTGCAGCAGCTTGATCGATTGCTGCAGTTGCGGCGTCAGGGTCAGCTGCTGCGATACCTTGAGCTGAAGTGTCTGTTTCATCGCTTACAGGTGGAAGTGTTCGCCAAGGTAAACTTCGCGCACCTTCTCGTTGTTGACCAGTTCTTCCGGCTCGCCGGAGGCGAGCACCGAGCCTTCGCTGATGATGTAGGCGCGGTCGCAGATGCGCAGGGTTTCACGCACATTGTGGTCGGTGATCAGCACGCCGATGCCGCGTTCCTTCAGGAAGGAGATGATTTTCTGGATGTCGATCACCGCGATCGGATCGACGCCGGCGAAGGGTTCGTCCAGCAGGATGAAGCGCGGCCGGGTGGCCAGCACGCGGGCGATCTCCACGCGGCGGCGTTCGCCGCCGGACAGCGACAGCGCGCTGCTGTCGCGCAGGTGGCCGATATTGAGGTCGTCCAGCAGCAGGTCCAGTTCCTTGTCCAGTTCCTTGCCCTTGAGGCCGGACACTTCCAGGATGGCGGCGATGTTCTCCTCCACCGTCATGCGGCGGAAGATGGAGGCCTCCTGCGGCAGATAGCCGAGGCCCAGGCGCGCGCGCTGGTGGATGGGGTAGTGGGTGATCACCTGATCGTCCAGGCGAATCTCGCCGTCGTCGGCGCCGATCAGGCCGACGATCATGTAGAAGCTGGTGGTCTTGCCGGCGCCGTTGGGGCCGAGCAGGCCCACCACTTCGCCGCTGGCGATTTCCAGCGCCACGTCCTTGACCACGGTGCGTTTCTTGAAGCGCTTGCGCAGGCGCTCCACCTTGAGCACGCTTTGCGTCATTTGGCGGCTCCGCTGGCGGGTTTGGCCGTCGCCGGCTGGGAGGCGGTGTTCTTGGGCTGCAGGATCACGGTGACGCGGCCCTTGTTGGGGCCGGTGGCGGTGCCGCCCGTCACTTGGTAGGTTTCGTTCTGGGTGTTGTAGGTGATCACATTGCCCACCACCAGGTCGCCTTCGCGCTTGACCCGGGCGTTGCCGGTCAGCACCGCGAGGTTGGCCGCGCTGCTGTAGTCGAGGCGGCTGGACTGGCCTTCCACCCATTCGTTCTTGCCGTCCATTTTCTGGCGGAAGGTGACGATGCGGCCGGTGGCCACCAGGGTCTGGTTGCCCTGCTTGTCCTGGGTGGCGACGACTTTGTCGGCGTTGAGCCGCAAGGTGCCCTGGATGATCACCACATTGCCTTCGCAAGTGGAGACGCCCTTGATCTGGTCCATGGTGCAGCCGTTGTCGCTGGTGATTTCCATCGGCTTGGTGCGGTCGGCCTGTTCGGCGTGGGCGACGGAGGCGGCGGCCAGTGCCAGGCCGGCCAGCAGGAGACGGAGCTTATTTTTCATAAATGATCTTGGTGTGAGACAGCAGGTTCAACAAACCTGTCTGTTGCTGGTAGACGAAGCCCACGGAGTTGCCGTGCGATTTGCCCTGGAAGAATACGGTGGGCGCGGCGGAGCGGGCGATTTTCTTGCCGGTGTCGACATGCATGGCGCTGGTGACGACCTTGGTCTCCGGCTTGTCCGCGGCGGCGGGCTGGATCATGGTCGCCTTCTTGTCGAAATAGGCTTGCTGGGTTTTGTTGTTGTAACGGCCGACGTCGCCGATCAACTGGTATTGCAGCGCGCCTTGCTGGTACTGGTAGAGCTCGGGATTTTCGAAGAAGGCGTCGTCCTTGCCCGGGTATTGCCACATGCGCGAGGCGATCAGCCGCTCGTAGAGCTTGCCTTGCGGGTCGAAGCGGGTGGCGATCAGGTGTTCGGCCACGTACTCGGGCTTGTCCGGGTCCAGTTCGCGGCGGTTGCTGTCCCAGCGCGAGACCTGGTCCAGCCACACGGTCAACAGGCCGGTCAGGCCCACCAGCAGCAGCGGGAACAGGCGGTGGGAGCGCAGCAGGCGGATCATGCCAGATACCTGGCCAGGATGGCGTCGAAGGAGCCCTGGGCCTGCATGATCAGCTCGGCTAGCTCGCGCACCGCGCCCTTGCCGCCGGAGCAGCCGGTCACGTAGTGGGCGCGCTGGCGCACCAGGGCCGGCGCTTCCGGCACCGCGACGGCCAGGCCGACGCGGGTGATGATGGGCAGGTCGATCAGATCGTCGCCGATGAAGGCGCATTCCTCGGCCGTCAGGCCGGTGAGTTCCAGCAGTTCGCCCAAGGCCAGTTTTTTGTCGTGCACGCCGCCGTAGTAGTGGTCGATGTGCAGCGCCTGAGCGCGATGCTCGACGCAGCGGTCGGCGCGGCCGGAGATGATGGCCAGCTGGACCCCGGTGGATTGCAGCAGGCGCAGGCCCAGGCCGTCCTGCACATTGAAGGATTTGCTTTCTTCGCCGTGGGCGTTGTAGTAGATGCGGCCGTCGGTCATCACGCCGTCCACGTCCATGATCAGCAGCTTGACCTTGCGGGCCTGCTCAAAAATGCTTTGCATGCTTGTCCTTGCTAATGCCGGCGACTCAGATCACGCCGGCCTTGAATAGATCGTGCAGATGCAGCGCGCCTATCAATTTGTTGCTTTCATCTACGACCAGCAGGCTGGTGATCTTGTTCTGCTCCATCAGGAACACCGCCTCGGTGGCCAGCTTTTTGGGGCTGATGGTGCGCGGCGAGCGGCTCATTACCTGATCGATGGTCAGATCGTAAAGGTTGGCGGAACGTTCCAGCGTGCGGCGCAGGTCGCCGTCGGTGTAGACGCCCAGCAGGGCGTCGTCGGCGGCGCAGACGGCCAGCATGCCCAGGCGCTTGCGGGACAGTTCCAGCAAGGCGTCCTTCAGCGGCGTGCCCGGCGCCACCCGCGGCAATTCCTCGCCGCTGTGCATGATGTCGGAAACGTGGACCAGCAGCTTGCGCCCCAGGCTGCCGCCCGGATGCGACAGCGCGAAATCGCCCTGGCCGAAGCCGCGCGCGTCCATCAGCGTGACCGCCAGCGCGTCGCCCAGCGCCATCTGCACCGTGGTGCTGGTGGTGGGGGCCAGGCCCAGCGGGCAGGCTTCCTTCTCCACGCGGGCGTCCAGGTGGATGTCGGCCTCCTGCGCCATGGTGGAGCTTTCGCG
Source organism: Chromobacterium sp. S0633 (assembly GCF_024158805.1). Lineage (NCBI taxonomy): Bacteria > Pseudomonadati > Pseudomonadota > Betaproteobacteria > Neisseriales > Chromobacteriaceae > Chromobacterium > Chromobacterium sp. S0633. The sequence goes on from NZ_JAMZGH010000004.1 coordinate 241,063, forward strand.
TCCGGTCATGCAGATCAAGCGCACGCCCTTGCGCTTCAAGGCCGGCAGCAGGGCGATGATTTCGTCGCTTTCGCCGGAGTTGGACAGCGCCAGCACGATGTCCTGGGCGGTGATCATGCCCAGATCGCCGTGGGCGGCCTCGCCCGGGTGAACGAAGAAGGCCGGCGTGCCGGTGCTGGCCAGCGTGGCGGCGATCTTGCGCGCCACGTGGCCGGACTTGCCCATGCCGGTGATCACCAGACGGCCGGCGCTGGCCAGGATCAGGTCCACGGCGGCGAGAAAGTCGCCGTTCAGGCTGCGCGACAGCGCGGTGAGGGCTTCGGACTCTATCTGCAGGACTTCCCGGGCCAATTGGAGCCGGGACGGAGCTTGTACTTTTTCCATAATTCGAAAGTATATCAAAGGTTATAATCGCTGAACGCAGGCTGGTGCATCTTTTGCTTGGCATGTGTTAAAAATTGCAGTCTTTTTCCTTTCTCTCGCTTCAGGAGCCCCGCCGCGCGATGCATTCGTCACTAGCCCCTATCGTCTTGGTTCTGCTGGCCGCGGTGTTGTCGGTGACCTTGTGCCGCAGCCTGAAAGTGCCGGCCATGCTCGGTTATCTGGTGGTGGGCTTTCTGGCCGGCCCCGGCGTGATGAATCTGATTCCGCAAGGCGAGGAAACCGCCTTTCTCGGCGAGATCGGCATTGTCTTCATGATGTTCTCCATCGGCCTGGAGTTTTCCCTGCCCAAGCTGCGCGCGATGCGGCAGCTGGTGTTCGGCGTCGGCTTCGGCCAGGTGGCGGCCACCATGTTGCTGGTGGGTCTGGCGGTGGGCTGGCTCAGCGGCAGTCCGCTGACCGGTTTCGCCGTCGGCGGCGCGCTGGCGATGTCGTCCACCGCCATCGTCAGCAAATTGCTGAACGAGCGTCTGGAGCTGAACCAGGCCCATGGCCAGCTGGCCATTGGCGTGCTGTTGTTCCAGGACATCGCGGTGGTGCCCTTGCTGATTCTGTTCCCGGCCTTCGCCGGCGGCAGCGACACCTTGTGGATGGACCTGGGCCTGGCGGCGCTGAAGGTGGTGGTGGTGCTGGCCTTGCTGCTGTTCTTCGGCCAGCGCCTGCTGCGGCCGTGGTTCCATCTGGTGGCGCGCCAGCGCTCGGGCGAGCTGTTCATGATCAATGTGCTGCTGGTGACGCTGGGCGTGGCCTGGCTGACCGAGCTGTCCGGCCTGTCGCTGGCCTTGGGCGCCTTCGTCGCCGGCATGTTGATTTCGGAAACCGAATACCGCTATCAGGTGGAGGAGGACATCCGGCCGTTCCGCGACATTCTGCTGGGCTTCTTCTTCGTCACCGTGGGCATGAAGCTGGAGCTGACGGTGTTGTTCGAGCGTTTCGGCGAAGTGCTGCTGATGCTGGCCCTGCTGCTGCCGATCAAGGTGGCGGTGGTGTTCGGCGTGGCGCGCGGCTTCCGCCACAAGTCCAATGAATCCATGCGCGCCGCGCTGGCCCTGGCTCAGGGCGGCGAATTCGGCTTCGTGCTGCTGGCGCTGGCCTTGAACCTGCATCTGGTGCCGGCCGGCACCGCTCAGGCGGCGATCGCCGCGATTCTGATCTCGATGCTGATCGCGCCCTTCCTGATCCTGTACGGGGACAAGATCACCCGCCGCCTGATCAAGCAGGACTGGATGTTCCAGGCGCTGGACCTGCACCATATGCTGGTGGAGAGCATGTCCAAGAGTGACCACGTGGTGATCTGCGGCTACGGCCGCAGCGGTCAGGCGCTGGCGCGCTTGCTGGAGGCGGAGGAGATCCCGTTCTTCGCGCTGGACATGGACCCGGAGCGGGTGCGCGAGGCCGGCGAGGCCGGCGATCCGGTGGTGTTCGGCGACGCCGGCAAGCACGAGGTGCTGGTGGCGGCCGGTCTGATGCGCGCCAAGGCGGTGGTGGTGACCTTCGCCGACACCCACGCGGCCTTGCGCATTTTGAGTTCGGTGGAGCATGCGCGGCCGGGACTGCCGGTGATTGTGCGCACGGTGGACGACAGCGATATGGATCAGCTGCGCCACGCCGGCGCCGACGAGGTGGTGGCCGAGGTGATGGAGGGCAGCTTGATGTTGGCCTCGCAGGCGCTGCTGGTGGTCGGCGTGCCGCCGAGCCGGGTGGTGCGCCGCATCCGCGCGGTGCGCGAGGAGCGCTACGGCCTGTTCCGCGGCTTCTTCCGCGGCGTCAGCGACGAGGGCGAAGGCATGGACGAGGCCTTGGTGCCGCGGCTGCAGAGCATTCAGGTCTGCACCGGAGCGGCGGCGGTGGGTCAGCCGTTGGCCAATCTGCATCTGCGGGATTTGGGCGTGGAATTGAAGGCGATTCGCCGTCAGCGGGTGCGACGCACCGATTTCGACGACAGTTTCGAGGTGGAGCAGGGCGACGCGCTGGTGTTGCTGGGCACGCCGGAGCAGCTGGCGCTGGCCGAGTACCGGATTCTGCAGGGGGAATAAGGACCGGCGGGAGGATGTCGAACGGCCCTCGCGGCGTGAGCTGCGGGGGCCGTTCGTTTTGATGCTGTTTGTCGGGCGTTAAGGCAGGATGGTGGTGATCTGCTTCTGCAACTGCTGCTTCAGCGCCTGCTGCTTTTCCACCTCGGTCTTCTTGCCCTTGACCATGGCGTTGAAGTCCAGCGCGTACACCGGCGCGTTCAGCGGGCCGGTGATCTTCAGCGGCACGTTGACGCCCTTGAGGCGGGCAAAGGCCAGCGGGTTGGCCTGCACGTCCATGGTGTAGTCGACGATGCTTTGCTTCAGGTCTATCTTGCCGCCGCCGCCGACATTCATCAGCTGAGAGGCCAGCTTCAGGTCCTGGCTGCGCGCCACGCCCTTGTCCAGGCGGAAGCTGCTGGACAGCGTGGCGAAGGTGGTTTTCTGGTCGTTCTGCGCGGCGCTATTCCATTCCTTCAGCTCGGCCGGCAGGTTCTTCAGCGCCGCCACCAGGTCGATGCCGGTCAGCGCGCCGTTGTTCAGGCTCATCTGCACATTGCCGCTCAGGGTGTCGCGCAGCTGGGCGAAGGATTTGCCGTCGGCGTTGATGTCTATCTTGCCGTTGCCCTTGCCGTCCAGGCGGCTGAAGTTGAACAGGTCCACCAGCAGCGGGCGGATCTTCATGCCCTGCAGCGTCTGGTTCACTTTCAGCTGCGGCACGTCGCGGCGGCTGAGGCTGGCGTCGCCTTGCAGCCTGCCTTCGTAGATGTCGGCCGACATCTGGTCCAGCTCCAGCTCGCGCGGGTTGATGCGCACATTGCTGCTGATCTGCTTGATGCGGAAGCGGCCCACCGCCAGCTCGCCCACCGCCACCTTGCCGGTGAGGTCGAACAGGTCCAGCCAGTCCAGCGGGATGTCGCCGGTGTTCTGGAAGATGGCCACCGGATCGCCCTTGCTTTCCGGCAGGTAGCGGTTCAGGTCCAGACGGCCCACCGACACCGTGGCTTCGTGGCGCGGCTTGATCAGGCCGTACTGGCTGACGGTGACGGCGAGGTCGGAGCCGTCCATCTTGCCGGCGACGCGCAGATTGAAGCGCGGCTCGTCCAGATCGCCGTCCAGCGCGCCGTCCATGGTGGACACCAGCTTGCCGCGCGGCAGCAGCGGGGTGGTGATGGTGGAGGTCAGCGCCAAGGGCTGCATCCGCAATTGATTCATGCCGGCCAGGGACAGCGGCGCGTTGAGCTTGACGTTGACCTTGGTGGAGCCGGCCAGCCAGTTGAAGTCGCCGTGCAGCTTGTCGGCGTACAGGCCGGCTTCGTTGAGTTTGAGGTTTTCCAGCGCGGCTTCCAGCTGGTACTGGCTGCGCGCGTAGCTGAGCTTGGCGCTCAGCTGGCCGGAAGGCATGGTCAGCTCGTCGAAGCTGGCGTTGATCTGCGGCAGCGCCAGGTGGACTTCGCTGCTGGGCCGCTCGCTGCTGAAGGCGAGCGCCACATTGCTGCCGGTGGCCTGCAAGGTGGCGAAATTGAGTTTGTACTGGCCGCTGACGGTGAGTTTGCTTTCGCCCAGGCCGGGAACCTGGGTCATCGCCACCGCGTCCAGCGCCTCCAGGCTGACCTGGTCGTCCTGGATGGACAGCGGCGTGTTGACCGCCAGGCGCACCGGGCGCGAGCCCTGTTCCAGGATGGCGCCGGCGCTGAGGCTGGCGCCGCCGCGCAGATCGTCCGCGTCCAGGCTGATGCTGGCGACGCGGCTGTCGGTATGGGTCATCTGGTCGGACAGCACCAGGGTGCCCTCGCGTATCTTCAGCGTGTCCAGCTTGATGGAGAAGCTGCTCTGGCTATGGCGCTGAAACAGATCGGCGATGGACAGGCGGCCGTCTTCGCCGCGGCTGATGTTGGCGCTGGGGCCGTACAGCGCCACCGAGCTCACTTCGCGGTTGCCGAACAGCAGTGGCCACCAGGCCAGGCCGACGCGCAATTCCTCCACGCGGGCAAACGGCGTTTGCTGGCCCGGTTCGGAGACAGAGAGCTTTTCGATCTGGATGCCGGGAGAGGGGAACAATATCGGGGTGACGCGGCCTTCGATGCTGATGACGCGGCCGGTGTCCTGCAAGGCGTGCGACAGGGTGCCGCGCACCTGAGCTTCATTAAATTGCCAGTAGATCAGCGATTGCACCAGCACGACGACCGCCACTAGCGCGGTGAGGCTGTAAACAGCGATGCGAAGCCACAGCCGGCCGGAGTTCAATTTCATGGGTGGATGCTCGGATGGGCCATGCCAGCGGTTTGATCTAGGTTACGGGTTGGGAAATCGGACTGGAGCGGGTGAAGGGAATCGAACCCTCGTCGTAAGCTTGGGAAGCTTCTGCTCTACCATTGAGCTACACCCGCGCGTTTTCGGCTAGAGCGCCCGAATGTAGCGTTTTTTGCCTGTTTTGGCAAGGCGCGCCGCCGCTGTGGGCGGTTCCGGCGACGGCGCGGGCGCTAAGCGATTGATAAAAAAGCACACGCTCAAGCGCCTCCGCCCAGCCCGGCCAGCAGGTCTTCCAGTTGATCGGTGGCCTGGCCCCAGCCGCTGGCGAAGCCCATCGCCTCGTGTTCGCGCAGGTCGGCCTCGGTCCAGTGCAAGACGTCCGCGCGGTAATGCGTCTTGCCGTCGCGGGGCTGGAATTCCAGCGTCACGGTCATGAAGGGCTTGGCCGAAGGCAGCCAGGCTTCGGTGTAAGCGTCGGTGAACACCAGACGGCGCCCGGGCCGCACTTCCAGATAGACGCCGCGATTGGGGAAGTCCTGTCCTTCCGGACTGCGCATCACCACCAGGCTGGAGCCGCCGGGCCGGACGTCCAGTTCGGCCGAGGCCACCGTCCACGGCCGCGGGGTGAACCATTGGCATAGCAGTTCGGGGTCGGTCCAGGCGCGGTAAACCTGTTCCGGCGGAGCGTCGATCAGGCGTTCCAGCGTTAGCCGGTAGGGGGCGTGGGCTTGGCTCATGCGCGGCCTTTCGGGTGAGGGTGTCGGCTCAGATTAGTTCTTTGTCATGAGCTCCGCAATCCCGTTGCCGGAATTTGCCGGCGCAGCGCCTGCGCCAGGCGGGCGACGCCTTGCTCCAGTTGCTCCGCTTCCAGCGCGCCGAAGCCCAGGCGCAGCGCCGGGATGTCGCGGCCGTCGTCGGCGAAGGCGCCGCCGGGCAGGAAGCGCACGCCCGCGCTGCGCGCGTCCGCGCCCAGCCGCGGCATGTCCACCCAGGACGGCAGCCGCAGCCAAAGCGCCAGCCCGCCTTCCGGCAACTCGTATTCGGCCAGGCCGGCCAGATGGCGGTCTATCGCGTCGGCCAGCGCCTGGCGGCGCGCGCGGTAGATGCGCAGCGCGCGGCGGAGATGGCGTTTCAGTTCGCCGCTGTGCATCAGTTCGGCCACCGCCAGTTCGGTGACGGCGTTGCCTTGGCGGTCTATCAGCATGATGTCGGCGGCGCAGCGCTGGATGAGGGCGGGCTCGGCCACCAGATAGCCGACGCGCAGCCCCGGCGCCAGCACTTTGGACAGGGAGCCGACGTAAACGATGCGCTCGGCGGCGTCCAGGCTGGCCATCGGCAGCACCGGGCTGCGGCTGTAGTGGAATTCGTGGTCGTAGTCGTCCTCGATGATGGCGAAGCCGTAGCGTCGCGACAGGGCCAGCAATTGCAGCCGGCGTTCGGCCGGCATCATCCGCGTGGTCGGATACTGGTGGTGAGGGGTCAGGTAGACGGCCTTGACCGGCTGGCTCCGGCACAGCCGCTCCAGCGCGTCCGCACGCATGCCGGCGGCGTCCTGTTCCACGTCCAACGGCCGCGCGCCCAGAGAGCGAAAGGCTTCGCGCGCCGGCGGATAGCTGAGCGCGTCCAGCGCCACCGCGTCGCCGGGCCGCAGCAGCGCGCGGCCGGCCAGATAGATGCCCATCTGGCTGCCGCGCACCAGGCAGATGCGTTCGGCGTCGGCGTTGAGCCCGCGCTCCATGTCCAGCATCTCCGCCAAGGCCTGGCGCAAGGGCAGTTCGCCGCGCGGGTCGCCGTAGGCCAGCCGCCCGGCGCGGGCCGCGGCGATCAGCGCGCGGCGGTAGGCGCGGCCCAGCACGTCGAAGGGAATCAGCCGCGAATCCGGCACGCCGTCGCCAAAGTCGATGTCGTCGTGCGCGGGGACGCTTGCGGGCGTCCGCGCGGCGGCCGGCGCGGACCGCGGCGACAGCAGCGGCAGGCTGGGCGCGACGAAGGTGCCGCGCCGGCCCTGCGTCAGCAGCCAGCCTTGCGCCGCCAGTTCCTCGTAGGCCAGCACCGCGGTCTTGCGGTTGATGCCCAGCTGCGCCGCCAGTTCGCGGCTGCCTGGCAGCGGCGCGCCCGGCCGCAGCCGGCCGCGTTGGATGTCGGCGCTGATCTGCTGGGCGATTTGCAGATGCACCGGCAGCCCGCCGTCTCTATCCAGGCTCAGTTGCAAATCCCATTTTCGCAGCATGCCGCGGACCCCTTTCCTGGTTCTCGTTCCCGTTTCTGGACCATCAATCTTATCAAAACTGGATGTTTTTGCTGGTCCAGCGACGGCTTAAAGTGATCGGGATGGACATTCAAGGAGCGGCAAATGACACAAGAGGCAGACAGCGGCGCAGGCCGCTACCGGCTGGCGGCGATAGAGCGACTGGGGCGCGAGGTCTGCGGGCTGCGGCTGGAGTGCGCCGACGCGGCGCCGCTGTTTTTCCGCAGCGGGCAATTCGTTTCGGTGACGGCTCCGGGCGGGCTGACGCGCAGTTACTCGATGGCGGCGCCGCCGCGCGCCGACGGCGGCGTGGAGTTGCACGTGCGGCTGCAGCCGGGCGGGGCGTTTTCGGAATGGCTGCGCCGGCAGGCGCGGCCGGGCGACGCGCTTTGGCTGCAAGGGCCCTATGGCGATTGCGTGTGGCGGGAGGACTCCGGCGTCGATCAGGCCGTGATGCTGGCCACCGGCACCGGGATCGCGCCGCTGCGGGCGATGTTGCAGCAGGGCCTGGGCGCGGCCGGGCGGCGGCCGGTGACCCTGTACTGGGGCGGCCGCAACGCGGACGACCTGTATTTGCTCGAGGAGCTGCGAGCCTGGGAGCGTGAGCGGCCGGGATTCCGCTTTGAGCCGGTGCTGTCCGAGCCGGATCCGGACTGGGACGGCCGGCGCGGTTTCGTCCAGCAGGCGGCGGCCGAGGATTTTCCCTGTTTGCGCACCGCGGAGGTCTACGCCTGCGGCGCGCCGGCGATGGTGGACGCGGCGCGCCGATTGCTGACGCGGCAGCGCGGCTTGCCGGAAGAGCGTTTCCTGGCCGACGCCTTCCAGCCGGCGGCGCCAGCCGCGCCGAGCGCGGCCCTCATGGCGGTGAGCGTTCGCGCCGCGGACGGCGGGGAGCGGCGGCTGGAAGCGCCCGCCGCCGGCAGCCTGATGCAGGCGCTGGCCGCCGCCGGCCTGATGCGCGGCGTCTGCGGCGGGCAGGCCGCCTGCGGCACTTGCCTGGTACGCGTCGAGCCGGACTGGCTGCCGCGTTTGCCGGCGATGGAGCGCGCGGAGCGTCGGCTGCTGGCGGCGCTGGAGCTGTCGGAGGCGGACGAGGGCCGCTGCCGGCTGGCCTGCCAGATCGCCCTGCAGCCAAGCTTGCACGGTTTACAGATAGCCATACCCGGGTAGGCGACCGCCTGCCCGCACTCAAGCACAGGAGCATGAAATGGAAGCAAGCATTGAACAATCGGCGCTGGAGGGCGTGGGCCCGGCCTTCGATCCGCAGCAATTGATGGCGGTGCGGGACAAAACCCGGCAGGCGATCGCCCTGATCGCCGCGGCGATGCGGCCGGGCATGCTGGAGGAGGACGCGGTGGAACAGGCCAAGGACATCCTGGCCGAGCGCGGCATGCTGCGCGGCTGGCACGACGTCTACGTGCGTTTCGGCCGCAACACGCTGAAGACTTTCGGCGCGGCCTCCGATCCCGGCGTGCGTCTGGGCGAGGACGATATTTTCTTCATCGACATCGGCCCGGTGTGGAAACAGTGGGAGGGCGACGGCGGCGACAGCTTCGTCACCGGCGCCGATCCCGAGATGGCGCGCTGCGCCGCCGACGCCCGCGCCATCTTCCACGAGGTGAGGCGCAAATGGGCGAGCGAGGGCTGTAGCGGGCGCGAGCTGTACCGCTTCGCCGAGGACTGCGCCGCCGGCCGCGGCTGGGCCTTGAACCTGGATCTGTCCGGCCACCGGCTGGCGGACTTCCCACACGCGGCCATCCACGAGGGGCCGCTGGCGGAGGTGGACTTCACGCCGGCGCGCATGCTGTGGGTGCTGGAGATCCACATCCGCCATCCGTCCCGGCCCTTCGGCGCCTTCTTCGAGGACATGTTGCTGGAGGATGCCTGCTTTGCGGAGTGAGGGCCGCCTAGGTCTGGTTTAGGGCCTGTTCAAAGTCTCGCGAGCGAGAGCGAGACAAGGCGAAAACGAGCGAAAAAGCGGAATGTACTCGTGGTACATGAGCATTTTGAGCTTGTACTCGCCGTGCAAGGCGGCCTGAAGCGCAGCAGGCTTTGAATAGGTTCTTACAAGCCCAGTTCGCTCAGGCCGGGATGATCGTCCGGCCTGCGCCCCAGCGGCCAGTGGAACAGGCGCTCGTCCTCGCGGATGGCTAGATCGTTGATGCAGGCGTAGCGGCGTTGCATCAGGCCGTCGGCGGCGAACTCCCAGTTTTCGTTGCCGTAGGAACGGAACCACTGGCCGGCCTCGTCCCGCCATTCGTAGGCGAAGCGCACCGCGATGCGCTCGCCGTCGTGGGCCCATAGTTCCTTGATCAGCCGGTACTCGTGTTCGCGCCGCCATTTGCCGGCGAGGAAGTCGATGATCTGCGCGCGGCCGCGCGGGAATTCGGCGCGGTTGCGCCACTGGCTGTCTTCGGTATAGGCCTGGGCCACGCGTTCCGGATTGCGGCTGTTCCAGCCGTCTTCGGCCAGGCGGACCTTGAGGATGGCGTTGTCGCGATCGAAGGGCGGCAGCGGCGGGCGGAGTTCTGGTGCGTGCATGACGACGTTCCTGTCTGGTGAGGGAAGGCGCCCAGTGTGCGCCGGGCCGGCGGCAGGCGGAATATCCGCGGCGGACAATGCAGTGTTGCGCGGAGCGGAAGAACGCGTCCGGCGCGGACTGGCGCGCCGCCCGCGCTTGAGGCAGACTGCCGGACTGGGGCGCTCCGCCAGATCTTGCCGAATCCACGCCGTGAACAAATACAGCCAAATCTTTTCCGACATCGTCGCCGACATCGACAACCAGCGTTACCAGCAAGGCGACCGCATTCCTTCCGAAACCGAGCTGATGCAGGGCTACGAGGCCAGCCGCGGCACCGTGCGCAAGGCGGTGGACATGTTGCAGGAGCGCGGCTATGTGCAGAAGATTCACGGCAAGGGCGTGTTCGTGCTGCGCTCCGGCAATATCGAGTTCCAGCTCAGCGGCATCGTCAGCTTCAAGGAGGCGCATCAGCACCTGGGTCGCCGCGTCAGCTCCCGGGTGGCGGAGATGGAGACGGTGCCGGCGGACGCGCAACTGGCGCGTCTGCTGGACGTGCGCGAGAAAACCCCGCTGCTCAAGATCAAGCGGGTGCGCAATATCGATAATGAAAACGTGATCCTGGACATCAATTACTTCGTGGCCAGCCTGGTGCCGGGCCTGGACCGGGAGGCCGCCGCCGGCTCCATCTATGAATTCATCGAACAGCGGCTGGGCCTGAACATCAGTTACGCGCGCCGGGTGATAGAGGCGCAGGCCTGCGGCGACGACGATCGCCGCTATCTGGATCTGAACGGCATGGACCACGTGATCGTGGTCAAGAACCACACCCATCTCTACGACGGACGTCAGTTCGAATACACCGAGTCCCGCCACCGGCTGGACAAATTCTTCTTCTCCGACGTCGCCCGCCGCAAATAGCGGCGCAGCGGCGCGCGCCGTCATTCCTTGATCTGAAGCGATCCGTCGCGCCTGTTGCGTTCACGCACGGGGGCGTTTGATTTTGCGCAAACTCGTCTATACGAGTGTTGACACAACTCGTCTGTACCAGTTAGCGTGCCATCAGCATCGGCGGCGCTTGCCAATATCGCCGCCAGGTTTGATAACGGGCTAGACGGCGCAGACCGTCGGCCGAGAGATACAGGGACCCTCAGATGAGCCACGATTACCAGAAGATAGCCGCGCGGATACTCGAAGCGGTGGGCGGCCGCGACAACCTCCAGCAGGCCGCGCACTGCATTACCCGGCTGCGCCTGTCCTTGAAGGACGAAAGCCGGGTGGACCAGGAGGCCTTGCGCCAGGTGGACCTGATCAAGGGGCAGTTCAGTCACGGCGGCGTGTTTCAGATCGTGATCGGCTCCGGCGACGTGGACCGGGTCTACCAGCCCTTGATCGAACTGGCGGCGCTGCAGCGCGCCACCGTGGCCGAGGTCAAGGCCAGCGGCGATCAGAAGCAGGGCCGCTTGCAACAGCTGGTCAAGGTGTTCTCCGACGTGTTCATGCCCATCCTGCCCGCCATCATCGTGGCCGGCCTGCTGATGGGCTTGAACAATCTGCTGGGCGCCAAGGGCATGTTCATCGACGGCAAGAGCCTGCTGGACGCCTACCCGGGCCTGGACGGGGTGTGGGGGCTGATCAATATGATGGCCAACACCTCCTTCGTCTTCCTGCCGGCGCTGGTGGGCTGGTCGGCGGCCAAGCGCTTTGGCGGCAGCGAGGTGCTGGGCATCGTGCTGGGCCTGCTGCTGGTGCATCCGGACCTGCTCAACGCCTGGAACTACGGCAAGGCCGCCGCCGGCCTGGACGGCGCGGCGCTGCCGTATTTCGATGTGCTGGGCTGGTTCCGCATCGAGAAAGTGGGCTACCAGGGGCAGATCCTGCCCATCCTGGCCGCCACCTGGGTGATGTGCAGGGTGGAGCTGTGGCTGCGGCCGCGGGTGCCCAATTCCGTCCAGCTGCTGGTGGTGCCCATCGTCACCATCGTGGTCAGCGGGGTGCTGGCGCTGGCGGTGATCGGTCCGGTGGCGCGCCACCTGGGCATCGCCATCACCGACGCGCTAGTCTATGTGTTCAACCTGGCGCCCGTGCTGGGCGCGATGCTGTTCGGCGCCTTGTACGCGCCGCTGGTGTTGACCGGCATGCACCATATGTTCATCGCGGTGGATCTGCAGCTGATCGCCAACCAGGGCGGCACCTTCATCTGGCCGATGATCGCGCTGTCCAATATCGCCCAGGGCAGCGCCGCGCTGGCGATGTTCTGGCTGGCGCGCGCCAGCAATGAGAGGAGCATGGCGTCCACCTCGGCGATTTCCGCCTTCTTCGGCATCACCGAGCCGGCGATGTTCGGCGTCAACCTGCGCTACAAGCTGCCGTTCTACGCGGCGCTGGCCGGTTCCGCGCTGGCGGCGGCCACCATCACCCTCAGCCATGTGCGCGCTTCGGCGATAGGCGTCGGCGGCCTGCCGGCCTTCATCTCCATCATTCCGCAGCAGATTCCGATGTTCCTGGTGGGCATGGTGGTGGCCCTGGTGACGCCGTTCGCGCTGACCTGGGTATTGGCGCGCCGTCAGCTGCCGCAGTCCTGATACGAAAGCCGTTCCGATGAACAAGAATTTGAAATCCGCGGTGGTGTACCAGATTTACCCCAAGAGCTTTTACAGCCACCACGGCACGGCCACCGGCGATCTGCTGGGGGTGGCGGACAAGCTGGACTACCTGGCCTGGCTGGGGGTGGATTATTTGTGGCTGACGCCGTTCTACCGCTCGCCGCAGCGCGACAACGGCTACGACGTCAGCGATTACTACGCCATAGACCCGGCCTACGGCAGCATGGCCGATTTCGAACTGCTGCTGGCCGAGGCGCGGCTGCGCGGCATCGGGGTGATGCTGGACATCGTGGTCAACCACACTTCCACCGAGCATCCGTGGTTCCGTCAGGCCTTGCAGGGCCGGGACAATCCCTATCGGGATTTCTACATCTGGCGCGACCGGCCCAATAACTGGCGCTCCAAGTTCGGCGGATCGGCCTGGGAGTGGGACGAGGCCAGCGGCCAGTATTATCTGCACCTGTTCGACAAGACCCAGGCGGATCTGAACTGGGACAACCCGGCGGTGCGGCGCGCGGTGTTCGACATGATGAACTTCTGGGCGGACAAGGGCGTGTCCGGTTTCCGGCTGGACGTGATCAATCTGATTTCCAAGGACCCGGCCTTCTCCGAGGACGACAGCGACGGCCGCCATTTCTACACCGACGGCCCGCGGGTGCACGAATACCTGCAGCAGATGCACCGCGAGGTGTTCGCCGGCCGCGATCTGATGACGGTGGGGGAGATGTCGTCCACCTCGCTGGAGCACTGCGTCGCCTATTCGCATCCCGAGCGGCGCGAGTTGTCGATGACCTTCAACTTCCACCATTTGAAAGTGGATTACCCGGACGGCGAGAAATGGCGCGCGGCGCCCTTCGATTTCATCGCGCTCAAACGCATCCTGTCTGATTGGCAGCGCGGCATGCACGAGGGCGGCGGCTGGAACGCGCTGTTCTGGTGCAACCACGATCAGCCGCGAGTGGTGTCGCGCTTCGGCGACGCCGGCCGCTACCGGCTGGAGTCCGCCAAGATGCTGGCGACCACGCTGCACGGCCTGCAAGGCACGCCCTACATCTACCAGGGCGAGGAAATCGGCATGGCCAACCCCGGCTTCGCCGATATCGACGACTACCGCGACGTGGAAACCCGCAACGCCTATCGCCAGCTGCTGGCCGACGGCCTGGGGCGGGAAGAGGCGATGGCGGCGATCCGGCAGAAGTCGCGCGACAACTCGCGCACGCCTATGCAATGGGACGACGGCCGCTTCGCCGGCTTCTCGCGGCGCGAGCCGTGGATAGGGCTGGCGCCGGACGCGGAGACGGTGAACGTCGCCGCCGCGCGCCGCGATCCGGAGTCGGTGCTGCAGCATTACCGGCGTTTGATCGCGCTGCGCAAGCAGTACCCGATCTTCTGCGACGGCGATTACCGCTGCCTGACGCCGGACGATACGGCGCTATGGGTCTACGCGCGGACCGGGGCGCGCGAGAAGCTGCTGGTGATCAGCAATTTCAGCGCCGAGGAGCGCGACTATTCGCCGCCGGCCGACTACCTGGGACCGGATCACGCCTGGCAGCTGCTGTGCGCCAATTACGCCGACGCGGCGGCGCATCCCGCCCGGGCGCGGCTGCGGCCTTACGAATCGTTGATGTACCGCGCCGTTCTGAACTGAGCCTCAGATTTTCGAGGAGTGAATCCTCTGCGAGCTGCCGGCATTCCCGGCCGGCAGGCCGCGCTGTGCCCAAAACTAAGGGAAATGGAGAGAACAATGACTCAATTCGCACCCCGCGGCCTGGCCTTGCTGGCCTTGTCCGCCCCCTTGCTGCTGCCCGCCGCCGCCCAGGCGCTGGACTTTCACGGCTACGCCCGCCTGGGCGCCGGCGGATCGGACGGCGGCGGCAAACAGAGCTGCTTCCAGCTGGCCGGCGCCGAAACCAAGTACCGGCTCGGCAACGAATGCGAGCAGTACGCCGAATTGGAACTGGGCCAGCAGCTGTTCCAGGCCGACAACGGCAGCAAGCTCAGCGTGGTGGGCATGGCCAGCCTGTACAACCGCAACGGCCATTCGCTGACCTTCCAGGGCGACAATGGCAATGTCCGGCTACCGCAGGCCTACGCCAAATGGAGCGACATCCCGCAGCTGAACGGCGCCACGCTGTGGGCCGGCCGGCGCTACTACAAGCGTCACGACGTGCATATCGCCGACTTTTATTTCTGGAACCCCAGCGGCACCGGCTTCGGCCTGGAGGATTTCAAGCTGGGCCGGGAGCTCAAGCTCAGCTACGCCTTCTCGCGCAACGACAATTGGTGGCAGGCGGATCAGGCCAATAAGCACGATCTGCAATTGGGCGGCATCGCCGTCAATCCCGGCGGCGAGCTGAGCCTGGGCCTCAGCTACATCCAGCGCGCCGGCCAGGTGGCGGGCGCGAACAGCGGCTGGTCGCTCAGCGCGCTGCACGAGCAAAAAGGCGTGTTGGGCGGCCGCAATCTGTTCTCGCTGCAATACGGGGTGGGACCGGGCACCGGCCTGGGCGGCACCGGCAGCCTCGTCAGCGACAGCGGCGCGCGCCGCAGCCGCCTGGTGGAGGCGCTGGACTGGCAGGCCACGCGCGAGTTCGGCGGCCAGCTGATGCTGGCCTGGCAGCGCGACGCGCGGCCGGACGGCGGGCAGACCTGGTGGTCGGCCGGCGCGCGGCCGGTCTACGCCTTCGGCGAGCGCTTCAAGCTGGCGGCCGAGCTGGGTTTCGACCGGGTCAAGGCCGCCGACGGACAGGTCCGCACCCTGAGCAAGTTCACCATCGCGCCGACGCTGGCGCTGGACAAGGCGTTCTGGAGCCGGCCGGAACTGCGCTTCTTCTACACCTACGCGCGCTGGAACCGCGCCGCCCAGCAGGCGGCCGCGCCCGGCTCGACGCTGGCCGAAGGCGGCGCCTTCGGCAACGCGCTCAGCGGCTCCACCTTCGGGGTGCAGCTGGAGCATTGGTGGTGAGCGGCGTTTGAGCGCAAGGGGGCGGACCATCAAATTTTTTGAACGTCTCGCCCGGATAATTGATCTGTCGATCCCGTCCGGCGGCTGTTAGATTGCCTGTCTGACGCTAGACGGGAGGGACTATGCCGGACATCAACGCTCTTTTTCGGGCCCGCGTCGGCTGGGACGCGCAGCGGCCGCTGGCTTTCGAGGACATCGACGCCTTGTTGCGCGAGACGGCCTTGAGCC
Organism: Chromobacterium sp. S0633; assembly: GCF_024158805.1. Classification (NCBI taxonomy): domain Bacteria; kingdom Pseudomonadati; phylum Pseudomonadota; class Betaproteobacteria; order Neisseriales; family Chromobacteriaceae; genus Chromobacterium; species Chromobacterium sp. S0633. The sequence continues at coordinate 256,334 of NZ_JAMZGH010000004.1, forward strand.
TGCCGTTTGAAAACCTGAGCCTGTTCCAGGGCGGGCCCGAGCCCATCAGCGAGCACAGCCTGCTGGAAAAAATCGCGCTGCGCGACGAAGGCGGCCTGTGTTACGAACTCAATCCCTTGCTTTATCTCTTCCTGCGCCGCAACGGCCTGGAAGCCAGCCTGATCCGCGCGACGATCTTCGATGAAGACAGCCAGGACTGGTTGCCGCTGGGCGGCACCCATGTCGCCATTCTGCTGTGGCATCAAGGCCAGGGCTATCTGCTGGATTGCGGCTACGGCCTCAAGCAGCCGCTGCGCATGGTGCCGCTGTGCGGCGAAGTGGCGCGCTCCGCCAACGGCGACTACCGGGTGGCTTGGCCGGCCGGCGCCGGCTTCGCGCAACTGGAGCGGCGGCCGCCGGGGGAGGGCGAGAGCTGGCGCATCGCCTACGGTTTCGATCTGGACGACGAGATCGCCGATTGCGGCGCGCTGAGCGAGATCCAGCGCCGTATCGCCGAGGATCCGCGCTCGCCGTTCAACAAGAGCCGGCTGATGGCCCTGCTGACCGCCGAAGGCAGCCGGGTGCTGACCGAGGACGCGCTGACCGAGACCCGCAACGGCAGGCAATGCCGGCTGACGCTGGCGCCGGGCGAGTTCGAGACCTTCCGCCGGCTGTTCACCCGGCGCTTTAGCGCGTCGCCGGGCTGAGCGGCGAGGGCTTGCCGCCCGCGCCGGGACAGGTACACTGAGGCCCTGATCCATTGCCGGGAGTTTCGCCGCCATGTCCGCCCTGTTTCGCTCCGTCCGCCGGTTCGCGCCGGCGCGCATGCTGCTGGCCCGTCCGCGGCTGGTGATCGCCGCCGCCGTCGGCCTGCTGACCGTGCTGGCGCTGCCCTGGCTGTTGCCGATGCGGGAGATCACCCGCTACATCGTCGGCTGGAACGCCGGCGCCGCGCTCTATCTGGCGCTGGTGGCCTGGATGATGTTCAGCGAGGGCCGTCAGCACATCCGCCATTGGGCCAGGCTGGAGGACGAGGGGCAGACGCTGGTGATGACGCTGGCCGTTTTGGCGGCGCTGGCCAGCCTGGCCGCCATCGTGCTGGAGCTGGCGGCGGTCAAGGACCTGCACGGCTGGCCGCGCGCCGTCCACGTCGCGCTGGCCATCCTGACCATTTTTTCCTCCTGGGCCTTCATTCACGTGATGTTCGCGCTGCATTACGCGCGGGCCTACTACGCCGCCCACGCGCGCGGCCTGGCGCCGGGCCTGGAGTTTCCCGGCAAAGAGGAGCCGGATTACGGCGACTTCCTCTATTTCGCCTGCATCATAGGCACGTCCGGACAGACGGCCGACGTCAGCTACACCACCAGCGCCATGCGCAAGGTGGGCACGCTGCATTGCGTGCTGTCCTTCTTTTTCAACGCCACGGTGTTGGCCTTGATGATCAATATCGCCGCCGGCCTGATCTGATGCCGGCGCGCAGCGAGACCCCATGTTGAATGCTTTGAAATTATTGCTCTTGTTCGGCCTGACCGCGGTGGCGGAAATCGTCGGCTGTTACTTGCCCTGGCTGTGGCTGCGCAAGGAGGGGCCGTGGTGGCTGTTGCTGCCGGCGGCGCTGGCCTTGACGCTCTTCGTCTGGTTGCTCAGCCTGCATCCGGCGGCGGCGGGCCGGGTCTATGCCGCCTACGGCGGCGTCTACGTGGCGGTGGCGCTGTTGTGGCTGTGGCTGGTGGACGGCGTGCGGCCCAGTGTTTGGGACATGGCCGGCGCGGCGGTGGCCTTGTGCGGGATGGCCATCATCATGCTGGCGCCGCGGCCGGTCTGAGAGCCTGTTCAAAGTCTGCTGCGCTTCGGCGATACGGCGTTGAAAACCGCTTCGAAATGCTCATGTACCGAATGTACACTCCGCTTTCTCAGCCGTTTTCGCCTTGTCTCGCTCTTGCTCGCGAGACTTTGAACAGGCTCTGAGAGCGGATTGCCGATCCAGCGCGCGGCGAAGCGACATGAAAAAACCGGGCTTGGCCCGGTTTTTTTTGACGGCGGCGCGGTTCAGGCGGCCGGCGGCAGGGTGTCGGCGAAGGACGGCCGCGTCATCAGCCGCTCCAGCAGACTGGCCAGATTGGGATGGCTGTCGCGCCAGTCTATTTCCGGGAAGCGGAAATCCAGATAGCCCAGGCAGGCGCCGACGGCGATGTCGGCCAGGCTGTAGCCCACGCCGTTGCACCATTGGCGGTCGGCCAGATCGGCGGCGAGCGCGGCCAGGCCGCGATCTATCTTGCCGCGTTGGCGCGCGATCGCTTCCGGCATCTGCTTGTCGTCCGGGCGCCGTTTTTCCAGCACGATGGCCACCGCGGCGTCGACGATGCCGTCGGCCAGCGCTTCCCAGCGGCGGGTGGCGATCAGCAGGCGGTTTTCCTGCGGCAGGATGCGCGACACCGGGGAGATATTGTCCAGATACTCGGCGATGACGCGCGAGTCGTACAGCGTCGAGCCGTCATCCAGTTCCAGAACCGGCACCTTGCCCAGAGGATTGTAGTCGCCGACGCGGGTATCCGCGTTCCACGGCACGTCCTCCTCCAGCGGGCAGTCTATTTTCTTTTCGGCCAGCACGATGCGCACCTTGCGGGCGTAGGGGCTGGTCAACGAGGCGATCAGTTTCATGTTTCGGGTCGTTCTGGATGATGGCTGGCGAAGTGCTCGCCGGACGCGAGGCCTGGCGAGCGACTACTTTAGCGCAATGCCGTGGCGGCTGGAAGGCTTACTTCAACTCCACCTTGCCGCTGACTTGCAGTTGCAGTTGCGATTGTCCTGGCTGCAGGTCCGGTTGGGCCACTTCCGCGTTGGCGGCCATGCCGGCGGCCTTCATCATCATCGGCGGGCGGAAGATGGGCGACTGGCTGCCTATGTCCAATTCCTTGATATTGCTGACGTTTTTGCCAATCGCCTTGGCGGCGATCTTGGCCTGGGCTTCCAGATTGGCGATGGCCTCCGGCAGCATGCTCTGCTCGGCTTCCTTGCGCGCCTGGTCGGACACGCTGAATTGCAGCCCTTGCAGCAACAGGTTCTGTTGCAGTTTGGCCATCAGTTCGGCGGCCTGGGTGAAGTCGCGGCTCTTCAGCTGGATTTCCACCCGGCCTTGCCAGCCCTGAATCTTGCCGTTTTTGTCGTAATTGGGCCAGGTGTTGTAGCCGCCGCTGGACAGCTGCACCTTGGAGTAGTTGCGGCCCAGCGCAATGCCCTGGGCGGCGGCCTTGTTAAGCCTATCGGCCAGCACCGCCGGCTGGGCGTTGCTCATTTGCTGGTAGAAGGTGGCGCTGATCTGGTCGTTGGCCACTTCGCGCTGCGCGCTGGCGGACAGATTGAGCTGGGTGCTTTCGGCCAGCGCCGGGGCGGCGCTGACGGCGAACAGGGTTCCGAGGCTGGCAAGCAAGAGAGTTGGTTTGTTCATGTGTCGATTCCCATGACATTGTTGTCTTGATCGGAAAAGTCCGATTTGCAGTGTGTAGGCCCATCATGCCCGAGAAAAGTTTCCGACGGCATACTGCCCTTCGGCCAGTTCTATCCGGTTGCGGCCGTTGCGCTTGGCCCGGTAGAGCTGGCCGTCCGCGGCGCGGAACAGGCTGGAGAGGCCGTCGTAAGGCTGCTGGCTGGTGCTGGCCACCCCGATGCTGACGCTGACGCGCAAGGGCGGGGCGGCGGCGGCCGGTTGCGGCCGCAGCGCGTCCACCGCGCGCAGGATGCGTTGCGCGGCCGCGTGCGCGTCCTCCAGGCCGGTGCGCGGCAGCAGCATCACGAACTCCTCGCCGCCGTAACGGCCGACGATGTCGTCGCGGCCCGCCTCCGCGCGCAGGCAGGCGGCCAGTTGCTGCAGCACCAGGTCGCCGCACTGGTGGCCGTAGCGGTCGTTGATGCTTTTGAAGTGGTCCACGTCCAAGAGCAGCAGCGCCAGCGGCTTGCGCTCGCGCCAGGCGCGGCGGCAGGCGGCCTCGGCCAGTTCGCGGAAGCGGCGCTGGTTGAGCAGATTGGTCAGGCCGTCGTGGCTGGCCTGGTGCTGGGTCCGCTCCAGCGCGCGCTCGTAGCAGATGTACAGCGCGCACAGGATGAAGCTGAAGCTGAGCCAGTGCATGCCCAGCGAGCTGAGCATGGTGAAGCGCATCGCGTCGGCGTCGTAGACCTCGCCGGTCCAGCCGGCGTGGACGATGCGCGCCAGCGCCAGCAAGGCGTACAGCAGGCAGACCGTCAGCGCCATCTTGCGGCCGGCGCCGCCGATGCGCGAATGTCCGGGCCACAGCTCGCGCGCGGCCAGCAGCCAGGCGATCAGATAAACCAGGCAGACCGCGGCGGTGCGGCGTCCCATATCGGCCGGGCCGGCCAGTATATAGGCGCTCATGCCGGCGGCCGTCAGCAGCAGGCTTTGCCAGACGCGCGGACGCTTGCCGTTCAGATGGCGGATGCCGCAGAGCGCGACGGGATGGAACAGCATCCACAGCAGATTGTTGAACACCAGTTGCGGCCACGGCGGCAGGCCGATGGGCAAGAGGCTGAACACGCCGCCCAGGCTGACGCAGACGCCGGCCGCGCAGAAATACAGAAAGGCCCGCTCGTCGCGGTTGCGCAGCCAGAACATCGTGATGACGGCGGTCAGCACCAGGCCGTAACCGGTGGTGCTGAGCACGGTGGCCTGGAAGTCGAGGATGCTTTGCATGTAGGAGTCTGTTCAAAGTCCGCTGCGCGCGTTGAAAGCTCGCGCGGCGAGCGCGGCGCCCTGTGTCGCGGGCGGGCGCCAGAGCTTGAACAGGCTCCGAGGCGGGCGCGCTTTGCAAGGTGAATTATGACAAGCGGCCCATCATAGGGCCCTTGTCCATGCTCTTCAATCCGCAAAGCTACGCAGCCGGGCTGACAAATCCCGACAATGAGGCCGCCGGGATTCATTTGTCCTGTCAGGCCAGGTATTCGTATCCCGGCAGCGTCAGGAACTCGACGAAATCGTCCGAGGTGGTCAGCAGATCGAACATCGCCGCCGCGTCGTCGTACTGGCGGGTCCAGCGCGCGCCGTACTCGGCCTTGAGCTTGGCCGTCTCCGCCGCGTGCAGCTGGCGGAACAGCTCGACGGTGACTTTGCGGCCGTCGTCCAGCACGCCCTTGGGGCTGCGCATCCATTGCCAGATCTGAGAGCGGGAGATCTCGGCGGTGGCGGCGTCTTCCATCAGATTGTGGATGGGCACGCAGCCGTTGCCGGAAATCCAGGCGCCCAGGTACTGGATGCCGACATTGATGTTCATCGCCAGCCCGGCTTCGGTGATCGGCGCTTCCGGCTGGAAGTTGAGCAAGTCGGCGGCGCCGACCTGAACGTCCGGCCGCTGCTTGGCGATCTGGTTGGGCGCGTCGCCCAGCACCTTGCCGAAGGCCTCGGCGGCGATGGGCACCAGGCCGGGGTGGGCCACCCAGCCGCCGTCGTAGCCGTCGGCGGCGTCGCGCTCCTTGTCCGCCCGGACGCCGGCCAGCGCCTTCTCGTTGGCCTCCGGATCGTTCTTGATCGGAATCAGCGCCGCCATGCCGCCTATCGCCGGCGCCGCGCGGCGATGGCAGGTTTTCAGCAGCAGCAGCGCGTAGGCGCGCATGAAGGGCACCGTCATAGTGATCTGGGCGCGGTTGGCCAGGCAGAAGTCGCGGTTCTGGCGGAATTTCTTGATGCAGCTGAAGATGTAGTCCCAGCGGCCGGCGTTGAGGCCGGCGCTGTGCTCGCGCAATTCGTACAGGATTTCGTCCATTTCGAAGGCGGCGAGTATGGTTTCGATCAATACCGTGGCCTTGATCGTGCCCTGGGGGATGGACAGCTCCTGTTGGGCGAAGACGAACACCTCGTTCCACAGCCGCGCTTCCAGATGGCTTTCCATCTTGGGCAGATAGTAATAAGTGGCGCTGCCCGAGCCGCGCAAGAATTCGATGTTGTGGAAGAAGGACAGGGCGAAGTCGAACAGCGCGCCGGAGACGATGTCGCCGTCCACCTTGACGTGCTTTTCCATCAAATGCCAGCCGCGCGGCCGCAGCAGCAAGGTGGCGGTGTCGGCGTTGAGCCGGTATTGCTTGCCGTCCGGGTTGGCGAAGGAAATGGTCTTGCGGTAGGCGTCGCGGACATTGATCTGGCCGTTGATCTGGTTGTCCCAGCTCGGGCAGTTGGAGTCCTCGAAGTCCGCCATGAAGCTCTTGGCGCCGGAATTGAGCGCGTTGATCATCATCTTGCGGTCCACCGGGCCGGTGATTTCCACGCGGCGGTCCAGCAAGTCGTCCGGCAGCGGCGCGATCTTCCAGTCGCCGGCGCGGACGGCGGCGGTGTCGGGCAGGAAGTCCGGCAGCTTGCCGGCGTCCAGCTCCGCCTGGCGCGCGGCGCGGGCGGCCATCAGTTCGCGGCGGCGCGGCTCGAAGCGGCGGTGCAGCTTGGCGACGAAGGCCAGCGCGTCGTGGCTGAGGATGTCGGCGTAGGCCGGGGTGAGCGTAGCGAGGATTTCCATCCCCTGGGGAAGCGCGGCTGCCATGCTGGGACTCCTTTGCATCGTTGGACGGGGCGGCGAGCGGACGCGCCGGGACGGGCGGCGCCCGCGTCCGGACCTGGGACAGTGAAACGGGACCTGGCTAGTCTATCTAGGCAAAGCGTAAAAAAAAATGCATATATAGACATATCATCTTTTACTTTTTGTTAGCTAATCGTGGGGCGGCCCGGATGTTGAAACAATTGGAGACCTTTGTCGCCGTGGTGTCGCAGGGCAGTTTGTCGGCCGCCGCGCGCCAGGAGGGCGTGGTGCCGGCCATCATCGGCCGGCGCATAGACGCGCTGGAGGAGAGGCTGGGCGTCAAGCTCCTGACCCGCAGCACGCGCAGCCTGGCGCTCACTCAGGAGGGCGCGGCCTTTTTCGAAGACTGTCAGCGCATCCTCGCCGATCTGGAGGACGCCGAAGCGGCGGTGGCTTCCGGCAGCGGCCGCGCGCGCGGCCATCTGCGGGTGTCGGCGCCGGCCGGCTTCGGCCGCAAGCATGTGGCGCCGCACATCGCCGGTTTCCAGCTACGCCATCCGGACGTCAAGGTGACGCTGGATCTGTCGGACCGGCTGGTGGACCTGCAGCGCGACCGCGTCGATTGCGCGATCCGCATCTCCGACCTGGCCGATTCCTCGCTGGTGGCGATCCGGCTGGCGGAAAACCGCCGCGTGGTGGTGGCGGCGCCGGCCTATCTGGCGCGTCACGGACTGCCGCGCCGCTTGGAGGATCTGGCCGAGCACAACTGCCTGTCCCTGGGCGAGAGCCAGAGCCGAGGCTGGGCGTTCCGCCGCGACGGCGAGGCGGTGAACCTGCGCGTGAGCGGCCGGCTGGAGTGCAACGACGGCGCGGTGCTGCACGACTGGGCCTTGCAGGGCCTGGGCCTGGCCTGGCGTTCGCTGTGGGAGGTGAAGGACGATCTGTCCGACGGCCGGCTGGTGACAGTGCTGGATGAATTCTCCGCGCCGGACTATCCGGTGTGCGCGGTGGTGCCGCAGCGCCGCCTGCTGCCGGCGCGGGTGCGGCACTTCGTCGACTATTTGCGGTCAGTGTATGCTGACGCGGCTTATTGGAATTGAGGCGATGAAGATGAAAACAGCGATGGCGGCGCTCTTGGCGCTGCTGGCGGCCGGCCCGTCCTGGGCCGGCGCGGGCACGGTGGGACTGAGTTGCCTGCCGTCGGCCGGCGCCGGCGTGGACATGCGCGAGTGGCTGTTGGACCGGCTGGTCTTGAAGGGGGCGGCGGTGGACGAGGCGCGTCCGCAATGGAAGCTGTGCTTCAAGCAAAGCCAGCAGCGCCAGGTGTATTGGCCGGCGGACGGCTGGTACGCCGGCGGCTGGCGCGATTGGCGTTACGGCGGCGGCATGTATTGGTCGCCGGACTATCAGGTGCGCACGGTGCGCACGCTGGCGCTGGAAGTGGTCAACAGCGCCGACGGCGCCATGTTGTGGCAGGGCCAGCAGGAATTGGGCGACGGCGACAACGGTCGCCAGCAATTGGAGAACGCCGCGCGCAAATTGATAGATTTAATGCCATTGCCATGATTTGTTTTGCGCTATGATGACACGCAGGGTTTGATGGCCGCGGGCTATATGGGGTTTCCCGTATTGCCGGCGGCCGGCCCTGCGGTACTATCGCATTCTTCCCCGGCATGAACTGCGTGGATCGGCGGCTTAAGCACCGCGCTCGACAACGGCAAGCCCTTGTTATCGCGTTTATTTAAAGCCAACGACAGACAGAGCAGCGGGGAGAGGACACAACAGATCATACAGGCCCTATCCGAGTATGAAGCGCCCGCCGGGACAGCGGGCGCTTTGTCGTTGTACCGGACGGCCGTTACGGGACAGTGAAACAAATGAGTTTGATGCGCAAAAAGAGCGTCCAGGGAATGCTGGCTACCGCTCAGACCTCGCGTGGGCTTCGCAAGGAGCTTTCCGCTTTCGACCTTACCATGCTCGGCATCGGCGCCATCATCGGCACCGGCATCTTCGTGCTGACCGGCACCGGCGCCACGGTGGCCGGCCCCGGACTGGTGCTTTCCTTCGTGATCAGCGCCTTCGCCTGCGGCTTCGCCGCGCTGTGCTACGCCGAGTTCGCTTCCATGCTGCCGGTTTCCGGCTCCACTTACACTTACGCTTACGCCACGCTGGGCGAGATGATCGCCTGGATCATAGGCTGGGACTTGCTGCTGGAATACCTGCTGGCCTCGTCGGCGGTGTCGGTGGGCTGGTCCGGTTATTTCCAGAGCCTGCTGTCCGGCTTCGGCGTGACCCTGCCTGAATACCTGACCGCCGCCGCCGGCTCGCTGCCGGGCAAGCAGACGCTGTTCAATCTGCCGGCCTTCTGCGTGGCGATGGTGATCACCGCCTTGCTGGCCTTCGGGATCAAGGAATCCAAGCGCGTCAACAATGTGGTGGTGCTGATCAAGGTGGGCGTGGTGTTGCTGTTCATCGGCATCGGCGTGTGGCACGTCAAGCCGGTGAACTGGCAGCCGGCGCTGCCCTTCGGCTTCTCCGGCGTGTTCCACGGCGCCGCCATCGTGTTCTTCAGCTTCATCGGCTTCGACGCGGTGACCTGCGCCGCCGAGGAAGTGAAGAACCCGGCCAAGGACATCCCGCGCGGGGTGATCTGGTCGCTGGGCGTGTGTTCGCTGCTCTATGTGGTGGTGGCCGCCATCATGACCGGCATCGTGCCTTATATGCAGTTCGCCGGCGTTGACCACCCGGTGTCGCTGGCCTTGCAAGTGGCCAAGCTGGACTGGTTCGCCGGCTTCGTCGACCTGGGCGCCATCCTCGGCATGATGACGGTGATCCTGGTGATGACTTACGGCCAGACCCGCATCCTGTTCGCGATGTCGCGCGACGGCCTGCTGCCCAAGATCTTCTCCGAGGTGAACCCCAAGTACGGCACCCCGTACAAGGCCACCTGGCTGATCGGCACCATCATCGCCTTGCTGGCCGGCTTCGTGCCGCTGCACACCCTGGCCGAGCTGGTGAACATCGGCACCCTGGCCGCCTTCACCCTGATCGCGCTGTCGGTGATCGTGCTGCGCAAGCGCGAACCCGATCTGCCGCGCAAATTCGTCTGCCCGGGCGTGCCCTACATCCCGACGCTGGCCATCCTGTGCTGCGGCTTCCTGATGACTCAGCTGTCGCTGCTGACCTGGCTGTGCTTCATGGCCTGGTTGTTGATCGGCCTGGTGGTGTACTTTGGCTATTCGCGGCGCAATTCGCTGTTGAACAATCCTGCTTAAGGCGGAAAAGGAAAAAGCCGGCGTCAGCCGGCTTTTTTTGCGCCCGGCGCCGGCGGGCGGATAATGGCGGCTTGGACGGAGGAGGGGACGCAATGGAAGCGAAGACCGAATTGACGGCATGGCAGGGCGACATCACCACGCTGGCGCTGGACGCCATCGTCAACGCCGCCAACACCCGCTTGCTGGGCGGCGGCGGCGTGGACGGCGCCATTCACCGGGCCGCCGGACCGGAACTGCTGGCGGAGTGCCGGAGCTTGCACGGCTGCCGCGTCGGCGAGGCCAAGCTGACTGCCGGCTACCGGCTGCCGGCGCGGCATGTGATCCACACCGTGGGCCCGGTGTGGCAGGGCGGCGCCCACGGGGAGGCGGAGCTGCTGGCCGCCTGCTACCGCAACAGCCTGGCACTGGCGGCGCGGCATGGTTTGGACGGCATCGCCTTCCCGGCGATCAGCTGCGGCGTCTATGGCTATCCGCAGCAGCAGGCCGCCGCCATCGCGGTGGAGACGGTGCGCGCTTGGCTGGCGCGCGAGCCGCATGGCCTGCGGCGGGTGTTGCTGGTGGCCTTCGACGACGCGATGGCCGGCCGCTACCGGCAGTTGCTGGCCGGCGTTAGCTGACCTCGCCCTTGGACGGACGCGGCAACTGTCCGCCGCAGTGCTTGCAGAAGCGCGCGTCCCAGTCGTGGCCCTCGGTGAAGCAGTGCGGGCACAGCCGGGTGCCGGACACCGCCTCCGCGGTCTTGCTCTTGGCGCCGCTGCCGCGCGCGATTTCGGCGGTGACGATGCCGGTGGGCACCGCGATGATGCCGTAGCCGGTGATCATCACCACGCTGGCCAGCGCCTGGCCCAGCGGCGTCTTGGGCGTGATGTCGCCGAAGCCCACCGTGGTCAGGGTGACGATGGCCCAGTAAATGCTGACCGGGATGCTGGTGTAGCCGTGCTCCGGTCCTTCGATCACGAACATCAGCGTGCCCAGAATCACCACCAGCAAGACCACGGTGACCAGGAAGACCGTGATCTTGCGGCGGCTGGCCAGCATCGCCCGTTTCAGTTCGCTGGCCTCGCCGATATAGCGCGTCAGCTTGAGGATGCGGAACATGCGCAGCAGCCGCAGGATGCGAATATCCGCCAGGAAGCGGCTTTCCGGGATGAACAGACCCAGATACATCGGCAGCACCGCCATCAGATCGATGACGCCGAAGAAGCTTTTCACATAGCGCATCGGTTTATGGATGCAGATCAGCCGCAAGGCGTATTCAATAGTGAACAGAATGGTGAAACACCAGTCTAGAATCTTGAGCTGGACGCCCCAGGCCGCTTGTATGCTTTGCACGCTTTCCAGGATCACCGTCAGCACCGACAGCAGGATGGCGACGATCAGCGCCAGGTCGAAGATGCGGCCGGGCCGGGTGTCTGCCTCGTAAATGATGATGTAGAGCTTGCGGCGCCAGCCGGTGAGCGGGATCAGGGTTTCCTGTGTGGGCATAGGCGGGGAATGGACCTTGGTCTGCGGGTGATGGGCGATGGTTTCAGTGTAGCCGCCGGGCCGCGGAGAGCGCGTGGCCGGCTGAGACTGCCAAGTTTGTCGATTATAAGCAAACAATATTTTGGATCGTCGCTCGGCTTGTTTATGATGCTGGGTAATATGGTTTTCTTCAAAACTGTCTGTGGAGAATAAAGATGCGAATTGCCAATGCAGTGACGGATTTGATCGGCAACACCCCGTTGGTGCGGCTTAATCGGGTGACCGACGGCTGCGGCGCCACCGTGGCGGCCAAGCTGGAGTTCTTCAACCCGGCTCACAGCGTTAAGGACCGCATCGCGGTGGCGATGATAGACGCCGCCGAGCAGGCCGGCAAAATCGGCCCGGACACCACCATCGTCGAACCCACTTCCGGCAATACCGGCATCGGCCTGGCCATGGTCTGCGCCGCGCGCGGCTACAAGCTGGTGATCACCATGCCGGAAACCATGAGCCGCGAACGCCGCCAGTTGCTGCGCGCCTACGGCGCCGAGCTGATCCTGACCCCGGGGCCGGACGGCATGGGCGGCGCCATCGCCAAGGCGCGCGAGCTGGTGGAGCAGAATCCGGACAGCCATTTCATGCCGCAGCAGTTTGAGAACCCGGCCAACCCGGCCATCCACCGCAACACCACCGCCGAAGAAGTGTGGAACGACACCGACGGCCAGGTCGACATCTTCGTCGCCGGCGTGGGCACCGGCGGCACCATCACCGGCGTGGGCGAAGTGCTGAAGGCGCGCAAGCCCGGCGTGCAGATCGTGGCGGTGGAGCCGGACGCCTCGCCGGTGCTGTCCGGCGGCGCCAAGGGCCCGCATCCGATCCAGGGCATCGGCGCCGGTTTTGTGCCGGCCATCCTCAACACCGGCATTTACGATGAAATCATCCGCGTGAAGAACGAGGACGCGATGGAGACCGCGCGCGCGGTGGCCGCGCGCGAAGGCCTGCTGGTGGGCATCTCTTCCGGCGCGGCGGTGTGGGCGGCGCTGGAACTGGCCAAGCGTCCGGAAAACGCCGGCAAGCTGATCGTGGTGGTGATTCCCTCCTTTGGCGAGCGCTATCTGTCCACGCCCTTGTTCCAACATCTGGCAGACTGAGTTCGGCCGCGGCCGCGGCCGCGAATATCGACAGCCTGGCGGCTTTCTGCCAGGCTGTTTGTTTTTGTCGTTTCGCATCGAGGGGAAATCATGGAGCAGTTGCAAGCCTTCCTGGCCCGGGCCGAAGCCATGCTGGCGCGCCTGGAGCCCTTGCTGCCGCCGGCGCGGCCGGAGCCGGACTGGAGCGCATTGGCTTTCCGCTGGCAGCGCCAGGGCATGGCCGGCTGGCTGGAGGCGGTGGCGGAGCCGCACGCGCCGGAACTGGAGCGGCTGACCCATATCGACGCTCAGCGCGCGCAATTGCTGCGCAACACCCGCCAGTTCGTCAAGGGGCGGCCGGCCAACAATGTGCTGCTCACCGGCGCGCGCGGCACCGGCAAGTCCTCGCTGGTCAAGGCGTTGTTGCCGGCCTTCGCCGCCAAGGGCCTGCGCATCATCGAGGTGGACAAGGCGCAGCTGGGCGATCTGAACCGCATTGTCGAGATGGTGGCCGGACGCAAGGAGCGTTTCATCTTGTTCTGCGACGATCTGTCCTTCGAGCAGGGCGACGACGCCTACAAGGCGCTGAAGACCGCGTTGGACGGCGGCCTGGCGCGCCGCGTCGACAATGTGCTGGTGTACGCGACGTCCAACCGCCGTCATCTGATGCCGGAAAAAATGAGCGAAAACCGCGAAGGCTGGGTGCAGGACGGCGAAATCCATCCGGGCGAGGCGATAGAGGAAAAGGTGTCGCTGTCCGACCGTTTCGGGCTGTGGCTGTCCTTCTATCCCTTCGATCAGGACGCTTATCTGGCGGCGGCGGCCGAGTGGCTGGCGCATTTCGGCCTGAAGCTGGACGCGGAGGCGGAAAAGGCGGCGCTGCATTGGAGCCATCTGCGCGGCAGCCGCTCCGGCCGCGTCGCCTGGCAGTTCGCCTGCGACTGGGCCGGGCGCGGCGCCAAGGAGCGCAAAGCCTTATTGTGATTTCAAATAGCGCAGGCCCACGCTCTTGACCTGGCCGTCGGCGGCCGCGCGTATCACCATCTCCAGCCGGTCCAGCCGCAGCACGTCGCCGGCCACCAGCGGATAGCCGCAAGCGCGCTTGCAGTAGTCGGCGATGCTGTCGGCGCGGTCGCGGTCGCTCAGATTCAGGCCGTAGCTGTCGGCCAGATCGGCCAGCCGCGCCAGGCCGGACACGGTGAAGTAGCCGTAATAGGGGTCTTCGCCGGGCGGGTGGAAGGCTTCGCCGGCCGTTTCCAGCGCCGGGCCGGGGCCGATCAGGCAGGCCCAGTCGCCGGCGCGCAGCGTCTGGCTCGCCGTCGGTTCCAGCGCTTGTTCGTCGCGGTACAGCGCCGCCAGCCGCACGCCGCTGGGCAAGGCCAGCTCGCCGGCCAGCTGGCCTTCGGCCGGGCTGTCGGCGCGCACCTGGCAGGAGGCCGCCTCATAGCGGGCTTCCTGGCCGCTGACCACCGGCACCCGGTGCTCCACGTCCGGCCGCGCCGGCAGTTTCAACTTCAGCCTTTCAGCCAGCGGCGCGATGGTCCAGCCCTGGAACAGCAGCGACATCATCACCACGAAGAAGGCCACGTTGAAGAAGAGCTGGCTATTGGGCAGCCCCGCCATCAGCGGAAAAATGGCCAGAATCACCGGCACCGCGCCGCGCAGGCCCACCCAGCTCATGAACAGCTTTTCCGCCTTGGGCACCGGGAAGGGCAGCATGCACAGCCAGACTGCCAGCGGCCGCGCCACCAGCATCAGTACGATGGAGATCGCCAGCGCGTAGGGCGCCACCGGCAGCAGATTGGACGGCGTCACCAAGAGCCCCAGCACCAGGAACATGGTCACTTGCGCCAGCCAGGCGTAGCCGTCGTGGATATTCAATAGATTGGGCAAGTCCGCCACCCGGGCGTTGCCCACCACGATGCCGGCCAGGTAGATGGCGAGGAAGCCGCTGCCGCCGGCCGCCGTGGTCAGGCTGAACAGCGCGCCGGCGGTGCCCAGGCTGAACAGGGCCAACATCGCGCCGCGCGGCCCCAGGCGCTGGAACAGCCAGACCATGGCCTTGCCGCCGGCCCAGCCGGCCAAGGCGCCCAGGCCCATCTGTTTGACGAACAGCCACAGCATGGCGGCGACGCCGGCGTCCTGGCCCTGCTGGCCCAAGACCCCGATCAGCGCCGAGGTCAGGAACACCGCCATCGGATCGTTGCTGCCGGATTCTATCTCCAGCGCGCTGCCGACGCGGCGATTGATCTCCAGGCCGCGGCCGGACAGGAGGGCGAACACCGCGGCGGCGTCGGTGGAACCGACGATGGCGCCGATCAGCAAGCCTTCCAGCCAGCTTAGATTCAGCACCCAGGCGGCGAACAGGCCGGTCACGCCAGTGGTGATCAAGACGCCCAGCGTGGCCAGCACTCCGGCCGGCTTCAGGCTGATGCGGAAGCTGTCCTGGCGCGTGCGCAGGCCGCCGTCGAACAGGATCACCACCAGGGCGATGGTGCCGACCACATAGCTGAGCTGGTAATTGCTGAACACGATCTTGCCGGGGCCGTCCTCGCCGGCCAGCATGCCCAGCGCGAGGAAGACCAGCAGCAGCGGCGCGCCGAAGCGGGAGGCGATGGAGGACACCACCAGGCTGGCGAGGAATACCAGCGAGCCGGCCAGAATGAGTGAGTTTAAGGTGTCCAAGTGCAAGCTCCTTCGGCGGGATGGGGGAGGTCATGACGAAATCGATCAAGCCCGGCGGCGGAGCGCAAAAGGCCTTCCCAGTGTCGCTACACGCGGCAACGAAATGACAATCGGGATAAATGTGCAGATTTCGCAGGTTTACGGAGCTAATGGTAACACTTTGAGGCTTATCGGCCGTGCTTGAAACGGGCAATCCGTTAATTTTTGCGCTCTAACGGGGCGTGATCATTTTATTTGGGGTGTTAATACTGCCAAAGATATGACGAAACAGTTATTTTAATGCTTAAATTAATGTATATTAATTATGCATTTTTTGTTTGTATTTAAATGATAAATAATTATTGAGGTGAGTATGACTATCCGTAAAATTGCCCTGCTGGTGGCGGGTCTTAGCGTGTCCTGGATGGCTTTTGCTTCCATGGCTCCTTGGTACCTATGGGAAAGCAAGTCCGACGGCCATCTGGTGTGCTCGCAATTCTCCTATGGACCGGGTTGGGTTTTGCTCAATAGCATTCCTTACAAAGACGCGGGTTGCCGCGTTCAAGGCCGCCCTGGCTGATCGGGGGCTGCTGCCGACGGCTACGGCCCAGAGCAGCGCGCGCCATTCCGGACGCGGGTAGGAAGACGAGGGCGCCGCGGCGCCCTTATTGCTGCGCGTTAGTCAGGGGGAGGCGCGCAGAGCTTGGCGCATTCTTCCAGGCAAAGTGGCATGAGGCGCTTTATGCCAACAGTATGATGCAGTATATTGTCATGGCATTTTCCTGCCTGGCCGCTTCATCTTGGCCGTGGTGTCCTTCACTTTGTCTGAGGTATGCGCAATGACTCGCAAAATCATTCTGGCCCTGGCGGCCTTGTCCTTCCCCTTGATGACCCTGGCCGCGCCGGCGCCCTGGTATCTGTGGCAAAGCAAGCTCGACGGCAAGCTCGCTTGCTCGCAATTCTCCCTGGGTCCGGGCTGGACGCAGTTCAGCTCCCAGCCTTATAAGGACGCCGGCTGCACCAAGCCGGGCCGCCCGGGTTGAGGTCTTAGACCGTTGGTTGAGTCAATAAGGGCGCCGCGGCGCCCTTATTGCTGGGGAGCGCTTGCGGTAGAATGCGCTGCCGGCCGCGGAGAGCCGGAACGATATTCACCGGGCAAGACCAAGCAATGAGCGACAGCAAGATCATCGAGGTAGTGGCCGGCGCGCTGATGCGGCCGGACGGCAGTTTCATGCTGGGCAGCCGGCCGGAGGGCAAGCCTTACGCCGGTTACTGGGAGTTTCCCGGCGGCAAGGTGGAGCCGGGCGAAAGCGGCGAACAGGCGCTGGCGCGCGAACTCTACGAGGAAATGGGCATTGAAACGCTGGCCGCGACGCCGTGGCTGAGCAAGGTCCATCATTATGAGCACGCCTCGGTGCGGCTGCGTTTCTTCCGGGTCTGGTCCTGGCGCGGCGAGCCGCAGTCGCGGGAAGGCCAAAGCTTCGCCTGGCAGAAGCCAGGCGCTTGCACGGTGCAGCCCATGCTGCCGGCCAACGGGCCCATTCTCAAATCGCTGGAATTGCCGGCGGCCTACGCGATCACCTGCGCGCACGAAATCGGCGTGGACGCCCAATTGCGGCGGCTGGAGCAGGGGCCGGCCTGGGGCATGGTGCAGGTGCGCGAGCCGCAGATGGCGCGCGCCGAGCTCGCCGATTTCGTCGCCAAGGCGGCGGCCATCGTCCATGAGCGCGGCGGCAAGCTGATGGTCAACGCCGATCCGGCCTGGGCGGCGGAATGGCCGGTGGACGGCGTGCATCTGAACACGACGCGGCTGGCCTCGCTGAAGGAGCGCCCGGCGTTCGCCTGGGTGGGCGCCTCGGCGCACGAGGCGGCGCAGGTGGCGCGGATAGGCGAACTGGGGCTGGATTACGCCTTGCTCGGCCATGTGGCCGCCACCGCCAGCCATCCCGGCGCGGCGCCCTTGGGCTGGGACGGTTTCCGGCTTTGTCTGGCGGACGGCGCGCCGACGCCGGTCTACGCGCTGGGCGGCATGAGCATGGATGATCTGGAGGCCGCCCGCCGCCACGGCGCGCATGGGGTGGCGCTGATGCGGGGGGCTTGGCGATGACGGCCAAACAGCGTAAATGGCTGGCGCTGGGCGGCGTTTTGCTGCTGCTGGCCTGTATCAAGTTCGGCCTGATTTACCGCTGGTACAGCGAGCGGCAAGCGGTCAAGCCGTCGCCCTTGGCCTGCGTCGCCGGCCAGGCGAGCTGCGCCCTGCCGGGCGGTGGCGTCTGGCGTTTCGCCTCGCCGCCGCAGCACGGCAAACCGTTTGAAATCCGCTTGCAGGGCGTCGCGGCGCGGGAAGCGCCGCAGGTGGAGTTCAATATGGCCGACATGGACATGGGCTTCAACCGTTACACCTTTGTGCGCGACGGCGCGGACTGGAAGGCGACGGTGACGCTGCCGCTGTGCGTCAGCGGCAGCCGCGACTGGCTGGCCGTCCTGAGTCTGGACGGCAAGCGCTACCTGCTGGCGTTTTCCGCGCGCTGAAGCGCGGCGCCTCATTTCTTCTTGCGTTTGATGTACAGCGTCTTGAACACCCTCGCCACCAGCTCGTTCTGTTGATCGACGATGTCCACCTGCAATTGAGGCAGGTATTTGTCGCCCGAGGCGGTGCGCAGCCTGATGTCCTCCAGCATGCCCGGCGCCAGCCGGAAGCGCGCGCTCACCGTGCCGCGGCCCGGCTTGACGTAGTCGATGCTGCCGCTCTTGTCCCACACATAGTAGTCCCGCCCCAGTTGGTGCATCAGCATCAGCATGAAGAAGGGATCGGTCATCGCGTACAGGCTGCCGCCGAAATGGGTGCCGACATAGTTGCGGTTGCTGAAGCCCAGTTTCAGCCGCACTTCGATATCGCTGAAATCGGCGGCCAGCCGTTTGACGCGGATGCCGGCGCCCAGGAAGGGCGGCCACAGATTGAGCAGGAATCGGAACAGCCAGGCGGGTGGTTTCATCTCGGTTGAAACGGTCGTTTGAATTCTGTCATCGTCAATAAAAAAACCGGCCTTGTCAATCGCGCCGGTTTTTCCTTGCCGAGTACGGTTTATTCGACCACGCCGCAGGCCATGCGCGCGCCGCCGCCGCCCAAGGGCTGCGGATGATCGCTATGATTGTCGCCGCCGGCGTGCACCATCAGCGCGTGGCCGGAGAAGTCCGCCGCTTTCAGCCGCGGCGCCAGCACCGGATAACTCGCCTTGCCGTCGGCGCCCACGTACAGCGCCGGCAGATCGCCCTTGTGGCCGCGGCCGTAAGGGCCGGCGTGCGCGCCGGTCTTGTCCGGGTCCCAGTGGCCGCCGGCGGCACCGGCCGGCGTGACCGCGCCGTTGGCGCCGACGGACGGCGCGCAAGAGGGTTTTTCATGGACGTGGAAACCGTGCACGCCGGGCGGCAGTTTTTCAAGCTTGGGCGTCAACAGCGCGCCGTAGGGCGTGTCCTCGATCAGGACGCTGCCGGCCGGGCCGGCGTCGCCCTTGGCGTCGACGAAGGACAGCTCCACGCTTTGCGCCAGGGCCAGCGCGGGCAGACAGCACAAGACGGCGGATAGGGGACGTAACATGGGTAGGTTCTCCGTATAGGCGGGGGAACAGTCAAGACCTCGATTGTGCCATCCCGGTTCCAGGCCGGAGCCTGGCTGTTCGGGTGGGACGGGCGCGCGTCAGGAGGCCAGCCGGTCCGCGGACGTCAGTTCCTCGTTCTGCGCCAGGGTATCCGGCGAGCAACGGTGGCAGTCGGCCGCGGCGGGAGCCGCCGCCGGCGTCGGCCGCCGCCAGCTCATGCGCCGCAGCGTGTCGTCTTTCAGCGCGACATGGTGCCAGACGGCGGCGGCGATGTGGACGGCGAGCAGACCGTAGAAGATCCAGCCCAGCCATTCGTGCAGGCCCACCGTCGCGGCCACCAGGGCCGGGTCGGCCGCGACCAGGCGCGGGAAGTCGAAGCCCAGCAGCGGCATCGGGATCGCCAGCCCCTTGGCGTTGACGATGATCCAGCCCAGCAGGCAGGACGCCAGAATGAGGCCGTAGATGGCCAGATGGGCGGCATGGGCGCAAGCGCGCTGCGCGCGGCTGCTGCCGGCCAGCGGCGGCAGCGCCGGACCGGCCAGCCGCGTGGCGGCGCGCAGCAGGGTCAGGAACAGCAGGGCCATGCCGCAGCCTATGTGCACGATCATCACGCTGCGCATGTCGGCGACGGCGTGGCCGGCCAGCAGGTGACGCAAGCCGCCGGCCAGCGCCAGGGCGGCCATCAAGAGCACGCTCAGCCAGTGAAACAGGATTTGCAGACGCGGATAGCCAGGGTTGGCGGCCGGGGCGGAAGAGGGCATGCGTTTCTCCAAGGCGCGGCCGCTGGGACGGATGCCCGCGGCGCGTTCGATTAAAAACGCTATTCAAGCGCCGCCGCCGGCGACGGCGCCATGATTCTGAAACCATTCTCAAGCCGCCCGTCCGCGCCGCCGGACGCCCTTCCCGGCGCCGGTCGTCAGGCCCCGCCGCGGCCGTTTTAGATTCCTTTCAGAAATATTGAGAACGGCGAAAGTCCCGTGTGAGCATGCGCTGGCAAGGGGCGGAACCGTCGCCGTCCCTGCCGGGGTCCGGCGCGGACGCCGCTTATATCTTCCAGCGCACGCTCTTGCGGCGCGGCTTTTTGGACAAGCGAATCTTATGACGACGATGAACGCTAGACGGCGCTCCGCCGGACAAGGCGGCTTCACGCTGCTGGAATTGCTGGTGGTGCTGCTGATCATCGCCCTCTTGGCCGGTTATGTCGGGCCCAAGCTGTTTTCCCAGGTGGACAAGGCCAAGGTCAAGGCCACCCAGGCGCAAATGAAAACCCTGGGAGACGCCATGGCGCAATACCGGCTGGACGTCGGCGGCTATCCCAGCGCGGAACAGGGGCTGGGCGCGCTGCTGAAGGCGCCGCCGGGCGTGGCCGGCTGGCATGGGCCCTATCTGGCCAAGGATGTGCCGATGGACGCCTGGGGCCGGCCGTATCAATGGCGGGTGCCCGGCGGCGAGAGCGAGGCTGAGATCGTATCCCTGGGCGAGGCCGGGCGGGCGGGAGGCGACGGTGAACTGGTCCATGCGCTGTAAGGGACTGCTGCCGCTGCTGGCCGCCTGCGCCGCGCTGGCCGACGGCGCGCAGGCGGCGGCCAATTGCTGGCGCGAGGCCGGCGCGCGCCACCGGGTGGATCCGCTGCTGCTGTATTCCATCGCCAAGGTGGAATCGGCGCTGAATCCGCGCGCCGTCAACTACAACAAGGACGGCAGCCACGACATCGGCCTGATGCAGATCAACAGCCTTCATCTGCCGGGGCTGGCCAAGCGCGGCATCACGCGTCAGCGCCTGCTGGACGAGCCCTGTCTGAGCATACAGGTGGGCGCGTCCATCCTGGCGGACTTCATCGCGCGCTACGGCTACACCTGGCGCGCGGTGGGCGCTTACAACGCCGGAGGCGCGGCGACGCGCGAAGGCGCGCGCAAGCGCTATGTGGACAAGGTGTGGCGGCAGTATCTGCAATTGCGCGCCGAGCGCGAGGCGAGGGGCTGAGATGGCGGCCTACCGGATCAGCGTCCTGGCTCAGGGCGAGGTGAGGACGCGCCTGGTGCGGGCGGACAACGAGGCCGCCGCGCGGGCCCAGCTGGGCGCGGACGACGGCCTGGTGCTGGAGGCGAGGCGCGAGGCCGGCGCGGAGGGCGCGCTCAAGGGCGCGGCGCTGGGCTTGCTGCTGCAGGAGCTGTCGGCGCTGCTGGAGGCCGGCCTGGCGCTGATCGAGGCGCTGGAAGCGCTGCGCGACAAGGCCGGCGGCGGCGACAAGGCCTTGCAGGGCGTGCTGGACCGGCTATTGCAAGCGCTGTACCAGGGCCAGCCGCTGTCGCGCGCGATGGAGGCCCAGCCGGAAGCCTTCCCGGCCTTGCTGGCGGCCACCGTGGCCGCGTCCGAAGGCAGCGGCCAGCTGCCGGCGGCGCTCAAGCGCTATCAGTATTACGAGCTGCGCATCGTCGCCATCCGCAAGCGGGTGACCGGCGCCCTGGTCTATCCGGCGCTGGTGCTCTCCGTCGGCTTCGGCATTCTGCTGTTCATGCTGTTCTTCGTGATTCCCCGTTTCGCCGTGGTGTTCGAATCGCTGCGCGAACTGCCGGCCAGCGCCGCCGCCATGCTGTGGTGGGCGCGCCTGGTCCAGGCTCACGGCGGCTTGCTGGGCGCGGGCCTGGCCGTCGGCCTGACGGCGCTGTGCCTGCTGCTGCGCGCCCGGCGAACCCAGCGCGCGCTGCTGAGCTTGTTGTGGACGCTGCCCCGGCTGCGGGATGTCGCGCGCCTGTTCGTGCTGGCGCGCTTTTACCGCACCGCCGGCTTATTGATCGCCGGCGGCACGCCGGCCCTGCAGGCCTTCGACTTGTCCGCGGGGCTGTTGCCGGACGCCTACGCGCAGCGCTTGGCGCGCGCGCTGGAGGAGTTGCGCGCCGGCCGGCCGGTGGCGGACACCCTGGCGCGCCACCAACTGACCACGGCGGTGGCGGAGCGCTTATTGCGCGTCGGCGAACAAAGCGGCGATCTGGGCGGCATGTGCGAGCGCATCGCCCAGTTCCACGACGGCGCGCTGGATCAGGCGATCGAGGTGTTCAGCAAAGTGTTCGAGCCGATTCTGATGTTGGCGGTGGGCGGCCTGGTCGGCCTGATCGTCGCCCTGCTGTATATGCCGATATTCGAACTGGCCGGCGGCATGGGCTGAGGAGACGTGATGCGAGCATTGATGGACCCGACGACGACGGCCGGCTGGCAATGGCGGCGCGAGAGCGGAGAGGAAGACCTGCCGATGGCCGAGCTGCTGAACCGGCAGCTGGAGCGCGAGCCGGCCAGCCTGCCGCAGGCGGCGCGGCTGCTGGGCCTGGCCGCGCTGAGCGAGGCCCAGGTGGGGGAGGCGGCGGCGCGCTTCGATCTGCTGCCGCTGCCGGAAGCGCTGTCCTGCCGGGCGGCGCCGCTGGAGTGGCGGGGCGAATTGTACCTGCTGCTGGCCGAACCGCTGCGGCTGGACGCGCGTCTCGGCCTGCAAAACCGGCTGTTGGGCCGCGGCCAGCGCTTCGCCCTCAGCCTGCCCGGCGTGGCCGACGCCTGGCTGAAACAGGCCGAGGCCCGCGAGCGGGTGATGGACGGCGCGGCGGTGGATCTGGCCGAGGACAGCCTGGCCAAGGCGGTGGAGTCTATCTCGCTGACCAGCCTGGCCAAGGACGAAAGCCCGGTGATCCGCCTGGTCAACATGACCTTGTACGACGCGCTGCAAAGCCGCGCCAGCGACATCCACCTGGAGTCCCGCGACGACGGGCTGCAGATACGCTACCGCATCGACGGCGTGATGCAGGCCATACGCAAGGTGCCGGGGCAGTTGGCGGCCAGCCAGACCATGTCGCGGCTGAAAGTGCTGTCCAGCCTGGACATCGCGGAAAAGCGCGTGCCGCAGGACGGCCGCTTCAAGGTGGCGCTGCAAGGCCGCGAAGTGGACTTCCGCGTGTCCATCATGCCGGGCGCCCACGGCGAAAACGCGGTGCTGCGCCTGCTGGACAAATCCCAGCGCGGCGACAGCCTGAACCTGGACAGCCTGGGCTTTCACGGCGAAACCGCGCGCCGCGTGCGCGCGCTGGCGCAACTGCCCTACGGCCTGACCCTGATCACCGGGCCCACCGGCAGCGGCAAATCCACCACCTTGTACGGCGCGCTGGCGGAGATCAATACCGGAGAGGAAAAGATCATCACCATCGAAGACCCGGTGGAGTACGAGATGGCCGGCATTCTGCAAATCCCGGTCAACGAGAAAAAGGGCCTGACCTTCGCCCGCGGCCTGCGCTCCATCCTGCGCCACGATCCGGACACCATTCTGGTGGGCGAGATCCGCGACGCCGAAACCGCGGCCATCGCGGTGCAGTCCGCGCTGACCGGCCACCGCGTGCTGTCCTCGGTGCACGCCAACGACGCCTTCAGCGTGATAGACCGCTTTCTCTACATGGGCGTGGAAGCGGCCACTTTCCTGGAAGCGCTCAACGGCGTGGTGTCGCAGCGCCTGGTGCGCCGGCTGTGCGTCGCCTGCGCCGGCGCCGGTTGCGAGCACTGCCGCGGCGGCGGCTTCCACGGCCGCATCGCGCTGGCGGAAGTGCTGCGCCTGGACAGCCGGCTCAAGGAGGCGCTGCTGGAGCGCTCGCCGCAGAAGCGCCAGCAGGCGCTGGCGCAATGCGCCGATTATCAATCGCTGCGCGACGCCGCCCTCGAGGCGGTGGCGCGCGGACTCACCACCTATCAGGAGGTCAGCCGTGCCGTGGCCATGGAATGACAGAACCGTGTTGATCGACGCCGAACTGGCGACCTTGCTGCCGCCGGCCGGCGCCCCGGCCCAGCCGCGGCGTTGCCGCCATCACGGCAAACCGGCGGAGGCGCTGGCCATGCTGCTGGGCGGGGCCGCGCGCCGGCGTCCGGCCTGGCGCAACCGCGTGCGGCTGCTCTTGGGCTATCCGTGGGCGCACAGCCAGCTCTTGCCGTGGCAAGACGGCTTGTCCGGGCAGCGCGCCCAGTGGTGCGCCTATGCGCGGGGTCTGCTGCGCAACGCGCGGCGGAAGCCATTGTGGGCAAGGCTGCGGGGGATAGTGTCAAATTGTTCGCCCAAGGCATG